>CAZXYL010000887.1:0-3558 GCA_964644915.1 uncultured Geminicoccaceae bacterium | reverse complement strand
CGAGGGTACCCCCTCCCCCTTGAGGGGGGAGAGTCGGGGCGGGGATGGGTGGCAGTGCTGCTGCCCCCCATTCACAGGCTCTAGGCCGTGGAAGGCGTGCTCGACATCCTGCTCTCCGCCGCCTTCTGGGCGGCGGCGGTGCGGATCGCGACGCCGCTCATCCTCGGGACCCTGGGCGAGCTGATCTGCGAGCGCGCGGGCGTGCTCAACCTCGGGATCGAGGGGATCATGACCGCCGGCGCGATGAGCGGCTGGCTCGCGGTCTGGCTCGGCGCCGACCTTTGGGCCGGGGTCGCGGTGGCGGCCATGGTCGGCATGGCCTTCGGCCTCGTGCACGGGATTTTCACCGTGCCGCTCGGCCTCTCCCAGCACGTCACCGGCATCGGCATCACGCTGCTCGCCACCAGCCTCGCCTACTTCGCCTACCGCATGATCCTGCCCGAGGCGACCAGCCCGCCGCGCATTGCGCCGTTCACCCCGCTGGCCATCCCGATCCTCTCCGACCTCCCCTTCCTCGGCGAGGTGCTGTTCCGTCAGACAGCGCTCACCTGGCTCGCCTTCGCCCTGGTGGGTCTCGTCGCCTTCGTCCTCTACCGGACGCCCTTGGGGCTCGCGGTGCGCGCCGTCGGCGAGAGCCCGGCGGCGGCCGAGGCCCAGGGGCTCGACGTCTATGCGCTGCGCATTGGCGCGGTCATGGCAGGCAGCGCCCTGATGGCGATCGGCGGGGCGTTCCTCACCATGTCGGCGTTCAACGCCTTCTTCTTCGAGATGATCGCCGGCCGCGGCTGGATCTGCATCGCGCTCGCGGTCTTTGCTTCCTGGCGGCCCGGCAAGGCGCTGCTCGGCGCGCTCCTTTTCGGCGCCTTCGGCGCGTTCCAGGTGCGCCTGCAGCAGGAGGTGGTCGATGTCGGCCTGCCCTACCAGGTGTTCCTGATGCTGCCCTACCTGCTCTCGATCGCGGCGCTCGTTGCGGTCGCGCGCCAGGCCGCCTATCCCCAGGCGCTTATGGTGCCCTACCGCAAGGGGGAGCGCTGAGCCATGGGACTCGACCTGATCCTGAGGGGCGCCACGCTTCCGGACGGCCGCACGGGCATCGACATCGGCGTCAGCGGTGGCCGGATAGTCAAGCTCCGGCCCGAGCTCGACGTTGAGGCGGCAGAGACACTCGATTGCGACGGATGCCTCGTCATGCCGCCGTTCATCGACGCCCACTTTCACATGGATGCCACCCTCTCGCTCGGCCTTCCGCGCCTCAACCGCTCCGGCACGCTGCTCGAGGGAATCGCGCTGTGGGGTGAACTGAAGCCGCTGCTCACGGTCGAGGCGGTGGCCGAGCGCGCGCTAGCCTATTGCGATCTTGCGGTGGCGCAGGGCATCGGCGCCATTCGCTCGCATGTCGACGTCTGCGACCCGAAGCTTGTCGGCGTGCGGGCCCTGGTCGAGGTCCGAAAGCAGGTGTCGCCCTATCTCACGCTGCAGTTGGTCGCGTTCCCCCAGGACGGCCTCTATCGCGATCCGGGCGCGCGCGATCTCCTGCTCCAGGCGCTCGATCTCGGGGTCGAGGTGGTGGGCGGTATCCCTCATTTCGAACGTACCATGGCCGAGGGTGCGGCCTCAATCCGCGACCTGTGCGAGATCGCGGCCGAACGCGGCCTCCTGGTCGACATGCACTGCGACGAAACCGACGATCCGCTGTCGCGCCACATCGAGACCCTCGCCTTCGAGACGCAGCGGCGCGGACTCGGCGGCCGGGTCGCCGGCTCGCACCTCACCTCCATGCACAGCATGGACAACTACTATGTCTCGAAGCTTCTGCCGCTGATCAAGGAAGCGGGCGTCGCCGCGATCGCCAATCCGCTGATCAACATCCTGATCCAGGGCCGCCAAGACAGCTACCCCAAGCGCCGCGGCCTGACCCGCGTGCCCGAGATGCTCGCCGAGAACATCCCGGTCGCGTTCGGCCACGACTGCGTCATGGACCCCTGGTACTCGCTGGGGACGGGCGACATGCTGGAGGTGGCGCACATGGCGATCCACGTCGCGCAGATGACGAGCTTCGACGGCATGCGCGCCTGCTTCGGGGCGATCACCACGGCGCCGGCCGCGATCCTGCATCTCGAGGGCTACGGCCTCGAGCCGGGCAGCTTCGCCGATCTCGTGGTCCTGGATGCCGCCGACCCGGTCGACGCCGTCCGGACCAAGGCGGCGCGGCTCCATGTCCTTCGCCGCGGCAAGGTGATCGCGTCGAGCCCGCCCCGCCGGCCGCGGCTCGATCTGCCCGGTCGGCCAGCCGAGGTCGACCTCTCGCGCCCGACGCCCGCCTGAACACTGAATTTTGGCGATTTACAGACCGGTAGATCTCTTCAGGCCGCGCTGACCAGAGTGGTCTCACCACCTGCTACAACAAGAGGCAGGCCGGCCGCAGAGAGCCTCTTGTTCCGGGCTTTCCCACGCTTCGGCAGATTGCAATCGAACCGAGACTGTCGGGGCGGGATAGCGCGTCCTCGAGGCGACACCTCACGTTGGTGATGCTTGCATCCTTGCAATCAACTTAGGGTCATGGTTAATCGTCCCGGTGCGGAAGTCACGATCGGACTGCCGGCCGCTTGGCTGGCTGGGGTCGGGCAACAACAATACCAAGAGCGCTGGCGGGGGGGCCCGCGACCGATGTCGCTGGGGTGAACCGTGCAGCGCGTGAGGGGGGTGTGCCGTGGCCATGGCGGTCAGGAGAGGCGCGCATGTCGCCCTCGATGCTCAGCTGATTGGCGACAGCGCATGCTTCCAGGAGGTCCTGGCCAGGATCACCCGCTTCAGCGCCTGCGATGCCCCTGTTCTGATCGAGGGCGAGACCGGTACGGGCAAGGAGCTGATCGCCCGAGCCCTGCACTATCGCTCCGCGCGCCGGGGCCATCCGTTCGTGCCCATCAATTGCGCGGCGCTGCCCGAGCAGCTCGTCGTCAGCGAGCTTTTCGGCCACGAACGCGGCGCTTTCACGGGCGCCCAGGGTCGGCGGGCCGGCCTCGTGGAGCAAGCGCGGCGCGGCACGATCTTCTTCGACGAGGTGGACAGCATGCCGGCGCTGGCCCAGGGAGTCCTGCTGCGCTTCCTCCAGGATCAGGAGTACCGGCCCCTGGGTGGCGGCAGCGCCTTGCATGCCGATACGCGCGTCGTCGCCGCGAGCAACGTCGGCATGACGACTGCGGTCCGCGAGGGACGTTTCCGGGAGGATCTCTATCATCGGCTGAATGTGCTCGAGGTCAGCCTGCCGCCGTTGCGCGCTCGCCGCGGCGACATCCTGGATCTGGCCACGCACTTTCTCGACCGACTGAGTCTCCAGTACCGCCGCGCGCCGAAAACACTGAGCGCGATCGCCGTGAGCGCGCTGCTGGAGCACGACTGGCCGGGCAACGTGCGCGAGCTGGAGAACCGGCTGCACCGGTCCTTGCTGTTGGCCGAGGGCGCACAGATCGGCGTGGCCGATCTCGGGCTCGAGGGCGCCGCAGAGGTCAACGGCGCCGGGCCGACGGAGCCGCTGCTCGAGGGCACGTTCGCCGCCGC
>CAZXYL010000886.1:0-2532 GCA_964644915.1 uncultured Geminicoccaceae bacterium | reverse complement strand
CTGCTGGTGGCGGGCTTCTTCGTCTGCGGCTGGCACGTGGCGTTCATCGCCGTGCACCTGCCGGCGTATCTGGCCGACGGCGGCCTGCCGGTCGGGATCGCGGCCTGGTGCCTGGCGCTGATCGGGCTGTTCAACGTCGTGGGCTCCTACAGCGCCGGCGTGCTCGGCGGCCGGCGCTCGAAGAAGGGCCTCTTGTCCTGCCTCTACGCCGCGCGCGCGGTGCTGATCCTGGCCTTCATCTCCTTGCCGCTGAGCGTCGGCTCGGCGCTCGCCTTCAGCGCGCTGATCGGGCTGTTGTGGCTCTCGACCGTGCCGCTGACCTCGGGGCTGGTGGCGCAGATCTTCGGGCCGCGGTACATGGCGACGCTGTTCGGGATCGTGTTCTTCAGCCACCAGGTCGGCAGCTTTCTCGGCGTGTGGCTGGGCGGCGTGCTCTACGAGGCGTACGGCAGCTACGAGGTGATCTGGTGGCTCTCGGTCGTGCTCGGGCTGGTCGCGGCGCTCCTGCACTGGCCGATCGACGAGCGCGCCCTGCCGCGGCTGGAGGCGGCCGGCGCCCGCTCACCCCTTCAGAAGTGAGCCGAGCGGGCCGCGCCGCAGCGGGCGCCCGAGCGCGCGGCCGAGGCCGATCTCGGCACCGCCCGAGCCCGCCCGGCCGCGCCCGCGCCGCGGCCCGCCGGCGCGCCGCGCTAGGCGCTCGTACTGGGCCGCCCGCGCCAGGCGGGTCTCGTAGCGGCCGGCGAGCGGGCTCGCCGTCAGCAGCGCGCGCCGCTCCTCGGGCGCCAGCGGGCCCGGGCGCGAGCGCGGCGGCGCCAGCAGGGTGCGCTCGCCCGGGCCGGGCAGGCCGTCGTCGCGGAAGGTCGAGACCAGCGCCTCGCCGGGGCCGAGCTCGCCCGCCGCCGGCGGCCGGCGCGGGTCGGCGGCGCGCGGCGCGTGCTGCACCCGGTTGCCGAGCAGCACCAGCAGCTCGCCCGGCAGGTCGGCCGGGCTCGGGGCGATGAACCACACGCCCACGCCCTTGGCCCCGATCCGGCGCACCACCTGCTCGACCCCGGCGACCAGCGCGCCCGGCGCCCGCTCGAACAGCAGCTGCGCCTCGTCGAGGAACAGGACCAGCTTCGGCCGGTCGAGCTCGCCCGCCTCGGGCAGCGCCTGGCACAGCTCCGCGAGCAGCCAGAGCAGGGCGGTCGCGTAGAGCCGGGGCGCCAGCCGGTCGGCCGCGAGCAGGTTGACGACGCCGCGCCCGCCCGCGTCCCGGCGCATAAGGTCGGCGGTCGCGAGCGCGGGCTCGCCGAAGAAGCCCCGCCCGCCCTGCTGCTCCAGGGTCGTGAGCCGGCGCTGGATCGCCCCGATCGAGGCGATCGACAGCCGCCCGTACGGCACCGCCAGCTCGCTCGCGTGCTCGACCACCAGGTGCAGGAGCGCGCGCAGGTCCTTGACGTCGAGCAGGAGCAGGCCGCGCTCGTCGGCGAGCCTGAAGGCGAGCGCGAGTACGGCACCCTGCGTCTCGTTGAGGCCGAGCAGGCGCGCGAGCAGCAGCGGCCCGAGATCGGAGACGGTGGCGCGCAGCGGATGACCCTGCTCCGCGAGCAGGTCCCAGAACACCGTGGGGCAGCCGGCGGGCGCATGCGTGAGGCCGACCCGCGCCGCGCGCGCCGCGAGCTCCGCGCTCGCCGCGCCCGGCCGGCTGATCCCGGACAGATCGCCCCTGACGTCGGTGACGAACACCGGCACGCCGCGCAGCGAGAAGCCCTCGGCCATGACCTGCAGCGACGCGGTCCTGCCGGTGCCGGCGGCGCCGGCGATCAGGCCGTGGCGATTGGCGGCTCTCAGCCGCAGATGCTGCGGCGTCTCCCCGAGGCCCAGCGTGATGGCGTCCTGGCGCATGCGTCCCTGCCCTTGGTTTTGTTTTTTGCGCCCGGCTGTGATCGCCGGCTTGCGTCCCAGCTTAGCGGGGACCAGATTGTTGGTCGAGTTCAGCGGCTCAGCCTGGCGGATTTGAATCATGAAGTTCTTCGTCGACACTGCGGATACCGCCGAGATCGTCGAGCTCGCGGCCACCGGCCTGCTCGATGGCGTGACCACCAACCCGAGCCTGGTCGCCAAGACCGGGCGCAATTTCCTCGAGGTCGTGCGCGAGATCTGCGAGCTGGTGGAGGGCCCGGTCAGCGCCGAGGTCACGGCGGTCGAGACCGAGCGCATGCTCGCCGAAGGCCGGCGCCTCGCCGGGCTCGCCCCCAACGTCTGCGTCAAGCTGCCGCTCACCTGGGACGGCCTGAAGGCCTGCCGCACGCTCGCGGACGAGGGCACCCAGGTCAACGTCACGCTCTGCTTCAGCCCGGCGCAGGCGCTGCTCGCGGCCAAGGCCGGGGCCACCTTCGTCTCGCCCTTCGTCGGCCGGCTGGACGATGTCGCCTACGACGGCATGCAGCTGATCTCCGACATCATGGAGATCTTCCGCAACTACCGGCATCTGTATTCGACCGAGGTCCTGGTCGCCTCGGTGCGCCATCCGGTGCACGTGGTCGAAGC
>CAZXYL010000885.1:0-1531 GCA_964644915.1 uncultured Geminicoccaceae bacterium | reverse complement strand
GGCCGGGCGCGAGACCAGGGCGGCGCTGCCGCTGGCGGCGGTCGCGCATCAGATGTTCCTGGCCGCCTCCGGCCGGGGCGAGGGGGCCGCCGACGACAGCCAGGTGATCCGCACCTATTTCGCGATGAACGGCATCGACCGGGGCGCCGGGTCATGACCGGCTCTCCCGACCGACCCGCGCGCATCGTCTTCCTCGACCGCGCGACCCTCTCGCCCCAGACGCGGCTGCGCGCGCCGGGCTTCCCGCACGAGATGGTGGTGCACGACCGCACGGCGCCCGACGAGGTGGCGGCGCGGATCGCCGATGCCGACGTCGTGATCACCAACAAGGTGCCGCTCGGCAGCGACGCGCTGGCGGCGGCCTCGCGCCTCCGTCTGGTCGCGGTCGCGGCGACCGGCACCGACGTGGTCGATCTCGAGGCCTGCGCCGCGCAGGGCATCACCGTCAGCAACATCCGCAACTACGCCGTCCATACCGTGCCTGAGCACACTTTCGCGCTGATGCTGGCGCTCCGCCGCAGCATCGTCGCCTACCACCAGTCGGTGAAAGCCGGGCGCTGGCAGGAGGCGGGCCAGTTCTGCTACTTCGACTACCCGGTGCGCGATCTCGCGGGCTCGACGCTCGGCATCATCGGCGACGGCAGCATCGGCCAGGCGGTGGCGGAGCTCGCCAAGGCGTTCGGCATGCGCCCGCTGTTCTCGGCCTACAAGGGCACGACCGGCATGGGGCCGCTCTACACGCCGTTCGAGGAGCTGCTGCGCACGAGCGACATCATCACCCTGCACGCGCCGCTGATGCCGTCGACGCGCGACATGATCGGCCGGCCCGAGTTCGCGCTCATGGCGCGCCGCCCGCTCCTGATCAACACCGCGCGCGGCGGGCTGGTGGACGAGGAGGCGCTGGCCGAGGCGCTCCGGAGCGGGCAGATCGGCGGCGCCGCGTTCGATGTCGCGACCCGCGAGCCGCCGCCTGAGGACCACGTCCTGATGCAGTTGCTGGACCTGCCCAACTTCATCCTCACCCCGCACGTCGCCTGGGCGAGCCAGGAGGCGATCCAGAGCCTGGCCGACCAGCTGATCGAGAACGTCGAGGCGTTCTGGGCCGGCGATCCGCGTCACGTGATGGCGCCCTGACGCCGGTTGCCGCGCCAGCGATCAGTCGAGATGCTTGAGGTACTGGGCGATGAAGTCGCACTCGACCAGGGCCGCGTAGGCGTCGATCAGCCGCTGCGTGACCGGGCCGGGGACCGCGCCCTCGCCGATTGCGGCCCCGTTGACGCTGCGCACGGGGCAGAGGCAGAGGCTGGTGGAGGTCAAGAAGACCTCCTCGGCATTGTAGGCGTCGTAGAGGTCGAGGTCGGCTTCGGCGAACGGTAGGCCCTGCGCGCGGGCGAGCTCGATCACGGTGGCGCGGCTCACGCCCGGCAGCACGTAGCGCTCCTGCGGCGTCAGCAGCCGGCCGTCCCGGACCACGAAGATGTTGGAGCCCAGGCCCTCGCAGAGGTTGCCGTTGACGTCCAGCAGCACCGCC
>CAZXYL010000884.1:0-7471 GCA_964644915.1 uncultured Geminicoccaceae bacterium | reverse complement strand
GATGCCGGTGACCGGGGCCGTCTGCTCGGGGCTGTAGCGCGGGTCCAGGTAGCGCTCGGCCAGCAGATGGAACACCGGCACGGCGCGCCGGCGAAGGCGGAACCGGTACTCGCCCTCGAGCGCCGGCCGGGCATCGGGGTCGGCGGCAGGGCAAAACTTGCCGCTCTGGCGATCGGCGCAAAGAACCCGGCCCTTGCGATCGCGCAGAAAGGTGCCGTGATCCGAAGCCCCGGGGTCCTGGATCACCAGCCAGGGGGCGTTGGTGTAGCGGATCAGGTAGTCGAGGTCGATTTTGCCGGCGCGCAGCAGCTCGTGCGCGAGCGAGAGCGCGAACAGGCCGTCCGTGCCCGGCGTGATGCCCAGCCACTCGTCGGCGATCGCCGAGTAGCCGGTGCGCACCGGGTTGACCGAGACGAACTTGGCGCCCCTGCCCTTCAGCTGGCCGAGCCCGATCTTGATCGGGTTGGACGCGTGGTCCTCGGCGACCCCGAACATCATGAGATAGCGGGTGTGCTCCCAGTCCGGCTCGCCGAACTCCCAGAAGCTGCCGCCGATCGTGTACAGGCCGGCGGCCGCCATATTGACCGAGCAGAAGCCGCCGTGCGCCGCGTAGTTGGGCGTGCCGAACTGCGATGCCCACCATCCGGTGAGCGCCTGGCTCTGATCGCGCCCGGTGAAGAAGGCGAGCTTCTTGGGGTCGCTCGCGCGGATGCGGCCCAGCCACTCGGTCGCGAGATCCAGCGCCTCGTCCCAGCCGATCTCCCGGAATTCGCCGGCACCCCGCTCGCCGACCCGCAGCAGGGGCCTGGTGAGGCGGGCCGGCGCATGCTGCTGCATGATCCCGGCCGAGCCCTTGGCGCAGAGCACGCCCCGGTTGACCGGGTGATCGCGGTTGCCCTCGATGAACCGGATCTGGCCGCCCTTGAGGTGGACGTTGATGCCACAACGGCAGGCGCACATGTAGCAGGTCGTGGTCTTGACCTCGTCCGCCACCGGCGGCGAGGTGTCGACGGGCTTACGCGCGAACAGGACGGGCCTCCTCGTTTTCTTGAACGCGGGGCCGGCGGACGGGCCCCTTGGGATCGCGCCTTCGTATAGCGGTTTGCGCGCCCTCGTGCGAGTGACTGATCGCGAGCTCCCCGACGGGCGGCGACTTCGGGCGATCAGTAGACGTCACACCGACCTGACCGGCTCGCCCGTCGCGAGGATGCCGCTGACCTTCGCGCGCCGGTCCGGGTTTGCTTGACTAGGCGGAACCCCTCGGCAATGTTGGCGCGCACGCGAGCGCCCCCCGGTCCAGAGCGGTCGATGGACATCTACCTGCCGATTGCCGAGATGTCGGTGAACCTGTTCCTGTTGCTCGGGCTCGGCGGGGTGGTGGGATTTCTCTCCGGGGTGTTCGGCGTCGGCGGTGGCTTCTTGATGACGCCGCTCCTGATCTTCATCGGCATTCCACCGCCGGTGGCCGTGGGCTCCGAAGCGAGCCAGATCCTCGCATCGTCGGTCTCGGGCGTGCAGGCGCACATGCGGCGTGGCAACGTCGACGTGCGCATGGGGCTGGTGCTGGTCGCGGGCGGCTTCGTCGGCTCCGCGTTCGGGGTCTGGCTGTTCGGGGTCCTGCGCGCGCTCGGCCAGATCGAACTCGTGATCTCGCTCGCCTACGTGCTCTTCCTGGGCACCGTCGGCATCTTGATGTTCATCGAATCCACGCGCGCGTGGTTCCGGGTCCGCAGCCGGCGCACGGGCTTCACCCGGCGCCACCGCCACCTGTGGCTGCACGGCCTGCCGTTCAAGATGCGCTTCCACCGCTCACGCCTGTACATCAGCGCGCTGACGCCGTTCTGCCTGGGCATCCTGGTCGGCATGCTCGCCGCGATCATGGGCGTGGGCGGCGGCTTCCTGATGGTGCCGGCGATGATCTACATCATCGGCATGCCGACCGCGGTGGTGGTCGGCACCTCGCTGTTCCAGATCGCCTTCGTGACGGCGGTCACGACTTTCCTGCACGCGGCCAACAACTACACGGTCGACATCGTCCTGGCGCTCTCCCTGATCGTCGGCGGCGTCATCGGCGCGCAACTCGGCTCCGGCTTCAGCGGCCGCCTGCGCGGCGAGCAGCTGCGCGTTTTCCTGGCCGTGATCGTACTCGCGGTGTGCGCGAAGCTCGCGTATGATCTGATCTCGATGCCGGACGATCTCTATTCGCTCGGCCGCGGGGGGCATTGATGCGACCCCGGGGGCGCAGGCTCGGTTGCTGGCTCGGCCTGGCCGTTCTCGTCATGGCCGTGCAGCCCTGCGGGCCTGCGCGCGCCGACACGCTCGTCGCCGACCTGTCGGAGCATCTGATCGCCATCACCACCGCCTTTGTCGGCACCACGGTGACCCTGTTCGGCACCGCCGAGGCGGACGCCGACATCGCGGTGACCGTGATCGGGCCGCGCGAGAACCAGGTGGTGCGGCGCAAGGAACGGATGGCCGGCGTCTGGATCAATCGCGATCGGATGACGTTTGGCAACGTGCCCTCCTTCTTCGCGGTGGCGAGCACGCGGCCGCTGGAGGAGATGGCGCGCCCCGACGTCATCGCGCAGCTGGAGCTCAGCGTGCACCATCTGCAGCTGCAGCCGGTCGATACCACGGGCCGGGAGATCGGTGAGATCCTGGCCTTCGAGGACGCCTTGATCCGCAACAAGCAACGGCAGGGACTCTATACGGGCGCGCCGGGCACCGTGCGTTTCCTCGGCCCCAGCCTGTTTCGCACCAACATCGCTTTCCCGGCCAACGTGCCGCCGGGCCTCTACCAGGTCCAGGTGTACGAGCTGCGCGACGGTCAGGTGAGCGACGCCCAGCGCAGCACGCTCGTGGTCAGCAAGGTCGGCTTCGAGGCGGAGATCTACGATTTCGCGCAGCAGCGCGCCCCGCTGTACGGGCTGGTGGCGATCCTCGTGGCCGTGACCTCGGGCTGGCTCGCCGGGGTGATCTTCCGAAGAGGCTGAGCATGGCTGACGTTACCCCGCCCTCGACCGACCCAGCCGAGGCGGCTGGCGCGGTCCAGCCCGCTGCCGTGGAACGCATCTTTCTGGTGGTCGTCGACGAGACCGAGGAGATGCGCAACGCGCTCCACTTCGCCGGCCGCCGTCCAGCCGGCGAGCGGCGAGCGCATCTTCCTGGTCGTCGTCGACGAGACCGAGGAGATGCGCAACGCCCTCCACTTCGCGTGTCGCCGCGCCGAGCACACCGCTGGCCGGGTCGCCATGCTCTACGTCATCGAGCCGCCGGAATTCCAGCACTGGCTGGGCGTCGAGCAGGTGATGCAGGACGAGGCGCGCGAGCAGGCCGAGCAGACCCTGCAGGAACTCGCGGCCAAGGCGCAGGCGATGACCGGCCGGATGCCCATCCTGATCATCCGCGAGGGCCGCCGACGCGAGGAGGTGATGGCACTGCTCGAGGAGGAGCCAGGCATCTCCATCGTCGTGCTCGGCACCGCGCCCGGCCGGCAGGACCCGGGGCCGCTGGTGAACTATCTGGTGAGCCACATGGGCGACACGATGCGCGTGCCGCTCACCCTCGTGCCCGGTCGGCTGACCGAAGAGGAGATCGACCGGCTGGCCTGAGGGGCAGCATCGCGCAATCGTCATACTTCGTGGCGCAAAATGCGCTTGTCCGTCGGGCTGCGGGTGCGCCATCCTCTGACGCACAATGAGCCATGTAGAAAGGAGCGCGGCCCCGAGCTGGAGGCGCGCCGCAAGCGCCGTATCCCGTAGAGGATGTTCAGCAGGGGGTTGCGAGGGAGCATCGTCATGCATTGCTGGAAGGTCGGCTGGAAGGTCGCGCCCACGCGGCGCCGCCTGATCGGTCTCGTCGCCGCCGCGCTCGTGACGGCCGGCAGCGGTGCCATGGCCGCATCGCCCGACAAGGCGGCAGCGGAAGCCGTGGTGCAGCGCCTGGTGGAGCAGGTCGCGGACATGCTTTCGACCAACGGCATCCACTCCCCGGAGGGGATCCAGCGGCTCGGCCGCACCATCCAGGAGGAGGCCGATCTCGACCGCCTGGGGCGGCTCGTGCTCGGGCGGCACTGGCGAGCGGCGAGCGAGCAGCAGCGCGCCGACTATCAGGCCCTGTTCCGTGCGTTCATGCTGAACAAGTTCGCGGGCTATCTCGGCAGCTACGGCGGCGGCGACCCGGGCCCGACCGAGGACTTCTTTCGCATTCTCGGCAGCCAGATCGTGAGCGACCAGGACGTCGTGGTCCGCTCGGAGGTGCGAGCGCGCGATCACCAGCCTCTCGAGGTGAGCTGGCGCGTGCGCGAGCGGGACGACGGCAACCCGGCGGTGATCGACGTCATCGTCGGAGGCATCAGCCTGCTGATCTCGCAGCGCTCCGAGTTCGGCGCGGTGATCGAGCGGCAGGGCATGGACGGCCTGCTCGCCGAGCTGCGAGCGCGTCTCGATCGCGCCGATTCCTGAGGCGCGCCGCCTGCCCCCGCCGCCATGCTCAGCGCGGCAGGTGCTCTTCCAGGTGCTTGGGCAGATCGCGCTCGGGGATGTTGGTGAGGTCCTTGTCGACCTCGGCGACGATCATCCTCTTGACCGTGTCGGGCAGGATCTGGCGCAGATCGCCCAGGGTCTTGGGCGCCGCGACCAGCACGAGCTTGCTGAAGCGGTTCTGGGCCGCCGCGTGCTCGAGGTGATGCGCGAGCTCGCGAGCGAACGCGAACTCGGCGTAGCGCTGCGGGTCGGTGCGCGGCTCCATGGCGTGACGATGGTGGCCGGTGCCGACCTCGCCCGGCTGCCCGCGCCCGGCGCTGTCGAAGGAGCGGCCCGGCCGGTCGCTCGCGATCTCCTTGCTCTGCGCCGTGCTGCCGAAGAACTCCTTCGGAAACGCGGGCGAGAGGGTGCGCTCGCGGCTGTCGTGCTCCAGCACGCGCGCCTTGGCGCCGTCGGCTATCAGAATCCACGTGGTCGGCATCGCCGGTCCCTCACACAAGACGCCCCTTCCAGCCTCGCTCGGACAATGCCTCGCAGCCGGGCATCGTTCCAAGGCACCCCTCCGGGATCGCCCACGAGGCCTCGATCGTTCTAATGTGGGTGTCGGGGCGGCGAGCAACCATCATCGCCGCGCAACCAAGGAGCGAACGAATGCAGGAGCCGCTTCAGATCGCCTTTCACAACATGGAGCATTCGGACTTCATCGAGGCCCGCGTGCGTGAGCGCATGGCCAAGCTGGAGCGCTACTATGACGGCATCATCAGCGCGCGGATCGTGATCGACGCGCCGCACAAGCAGGTCACGGGGCACAAAGGCACGCTCGGCATCTCGATCAGTATCGGCGTGCCCGGGCGCGACGTCGTGGTCAAGCGCGAGCAGCGATTGCACGAGGCCGATCAGCACCTGCAGTGGGTGATCAACGAAGCGTTCGAGGCCGCCGAGCGTCAGATCGAGGAGTACTCGCGCATCCGGCGCAAAGAGGTCAAGGCGGAGGCACCCGGTCAGAACTACGCCCGCGTGGTCCGGATCTATCCCGAGCAGGACTACGGCTTCATCGAGACCCGCGAGCAGCACAACGTCTATTTCCACCGTGCGGTGGTGCGGGATGGCAAATTCGACGAGCTGGAGTTGGGCAGCGAGGTCCTCTACACGCTCGCCTCCGAGGAAGGCACCATGGGGCCGATGGCGAGCAACATCCAGCTGATCAGCGGCAACCACCCGATGCGCTGACCTTCGCAATGCCCGCGGCGGTGCCTGGCTCCCTGCTTTCCGACCCCGAGGCGCTGCCCTGGCTGAGTGGGGACGAGGCCGCCGCCTTCGGTCGGACGCTGATCGCGGCCCCACATCCGGACGACGAGGCGCTCGGCTGCGCCGGCCTGATCGCGACGCTGCGCGCCGCGGATCGGGAGGTCGCGGTGCTCGTTCTGAGCGACGGCACGGGCTCGCACCCGAGCTCCCGAGCCTACCCGCCCGATCGCCTGCGGTCGCTGCGCGAGGCCGAGAGCCGGGCGGCCATGGCTGTGCTGGGCGTGGCCGAGGCTGCGGTCGGGTTCCTCGGCCTGCCCGATCGCTTCCTGCCGCACCCCGGCGGCCCGGAGTTCCCGGCGGCGGTCGAAGCCTGCGCCGCGGCTGTGCAGCGCTTCGCGCCGGCGACCGTGCTCACCACCTGGCGGCGAGATCCGCATCCGGACCACCGGGCGTGCTGGCACATCGTCCGGGCCGCCGCGGCGGCGCTGAGCCCACGCCCGCGCATCCTGGAGTATCCGATCTGGGTCTGGGCGAGCCTCGATCCGGCCGATCCGCCGCGCCGGGACGAGGTCGGAGCGAGGCGGCTCGACATTCGGGCGCACCTCGATCTGAAGCGCAGGGCGATCGGCGCCTACCGCTCCCAGACCACGGATCTGATCGACGACGACCCCCTGGGCTTCCGGCTGAGCAGCGAGTTCCTCGCCCACTTCGATCGCCCCTACGAGGTTTTCCTGGAGAGCGGGTGACGCCGCAAGGCGAGGAGCGCGCGCCCGACTCCCTCGCGGCACCCCGATGCGCAAAGTCATCGTGCTGTCGCAATGGCTGCGCTATCGTGCAGCAGGACAGTTGATCCGGAATCGATTGCCGGGCATGAAGTCTCCAACGATCAGAGCAAGGGGAAGGCGTCGATGAAATCCATCCTGCTGCACTCGACCATCCTGGGGGTATGCGCGCTGGCGCTCGGCGTCACCGCGTCGCCGGGTCAGGCCGAGGACCTCACCGTCTACACCGCGGTCGAGGCCGACGACCTCACGAAATACGCGGAGCGCTTCCAGGAGGCGCACCCCGACATCAACATCAAGTGGGTCCGGGACTCGACGGGCATCGTCACGGCGAAGCTCCTGGCCGAGAAGAACAACCCGCAGGCGGACGTGATCTGGGGCCTGGCCGCGACCTCGCTCATGCTGCTCAAGAACGAAGGCATGCTCGACCCCTACGCCCCCAAGGGCCTGGACCGGCTGGACCCGCGCTTTCGCGACACCTCCGAGCCGCCCGCCTGGGTCGGCATGGACGCGTGGTCGGCGGTGATCTGCTTCAACACCATCGAGGGCGAGCGCCTGGGCCTGCCGGCGCCGACCTCGTGGCAGGACCTGCTCGACCCGGTCTACCGGGGCCACATCGCCATGCCGAACCCGAACTCCTCGGGCACCGGTTTCCTCGACGTCTCGAGCTGGCTGCAGCTGTTCGGCGAGGAGGAGGGCTGGCAGTACATGGACGCGCTGCACGAGAACATCGGCGCCTACACCCATTCCGGCTCCAAGCCCTGCCGCCAGGCGGCCGCCGGTGAGGTGCCGATCGGCATCTCGTTCGAGTTCCGTGCCGTGCGCCTCAAGGAGCAGGGCGCGCCGATCGACATCATCGTGCCGGAGGAGGGCATCGGCTGGGACATGGAGGCGGCCGCGATCATGAAGGGCACCGACAAGCTCGAGGCGGCCAAGACCCTGCTCGACTGGGCGGTG
>CAZXYL010000883.1:0-2327 GCA_964644915.1 uncultured Geminicoccaceae bacterium | reverse complement strand
CCGGGCGACAGCCGCTCCGAGACCTGGTTCATGGTCCACCTCGGCCGGCGCCTGAAGGAGCTCTACGCCGAGAGCGCCGAGGAGCGCGACCAGCCGATTCGCAACCTGACCTGGGACTACCCGCTCGAGGACGCGCGCGGCGAGCCGTCGGCGGATGCCGTCCTGCAGGAGATGAACGGCTATACCTGGCCCGAGCGCAGGCTGGTGGGCGGCTACCAGGAGCTGAAGGACGATGGCTCCACCGCCTGCGGCTCCTGGGCCTACAGCGGCATCTACCCGAGCCCGGACGACAACCGCGCCCGCGCGCGCCGCCCGGACGGGCCGGACGGCCCCGGCACGCACCTGGGCTGGGCGTTCGCCTGGCCCTCCAACCGGCGCATGCTCAACAACCGCGCCTCGGCCGACCCCGAGGGCCGCCCCTGGTCGGAGCGCAAGCGGCTGATCTGGTGGGACGAGGAGCAGGGCGAGTGGGTGGGCCCCGACGAGGTCGATTTCGATCTGACCAAGCGGCCCGACTACGAGCCGGACTGGGACGAGAAGCCGACCGGGATGAGTGCCTTGAGCGGCCACGACCCGTTCATCATGATCGCCGACGGCCGGGCGTCCATCTTTGTCCCCTCCGGCCTCAAGGACGGGCCGCTGCCGGTCCACTACGAGCCCGTGGAATCCCCGGTCGAGAACCCGATGTACCCGCAGCACGACAACCCGGTGGTCAAGAAGTGGGAGCGGGACGACAACCCCTATCATCAGGTCGGCGATCCCCGCTTCCCGCACGTGCTCACCACCTATCGCCTGACCGAGCACCACGCGGGCGGGACGCCGACGCGCTCGGTGGCGCACATCGCCGAGCTGCAGCCGGAGGGCTTCGCCGAGATTCCCCCGGAGCTGGCGCGTGAGCTCGGCATCGAGAACCTGGATTGGGTCGTGATCTCGACGGCGCGCGGCGAGGTCGAGACCAAGGCCCTGGTCACCGAGCGGCTGCGGCCGTTCCGGATCGACGGCCGGCGCATCTTCCAGATCGGCATGCCCTGGCATTACGGCTGGATCGGCTACGCGACCGGCGACATCGCCAACGTGCTCACCAGCATCGTGGGCGACCCCAACACCACCATGCACGAGAACAAGGCGCTCACCTGCAGCCTGCGCCCCGGCCGCCTGCCCCGGCCCGGAGGAAGAGGCCGATGAACGTCCATCCCCGCACGCTGGACTACGCCGATTCCGAGCTCGACGGCCCGATCCCGGACGAGGCGGAGCTGACCGCGGGCACCCGGATCGAGCCCGGCAAGCGCTACGGCTTCTTCACCGACACGACGCTTTGCATCGGCTGCAAGGCCTGCGAGGTCGCCTGCAAGGAGTGGAACGCGCTGCCCGCGGACGACCTCGGGCTCACCGGCATGAGCTACGACAACACCGGCGGCCTCTCGGCCAACACCTGGCGGCACGTCGCCTTCATCGAGAAGATCGCGAAGGACGGCGAGCGCGCGACCGAGATGGCGCCGTTCCAGAGCAACTGGCTCATGATGAGCGACGTCTGCAAGCACTGCGGCAACGCGCCCTGCCTCGAGGCCTGCCCGACCGGCGCCATCTTCCGCACCGAGTTCGACACCGTCGTGGTGCAGCAGGACATCTGCAACGGCTGCGGCTACTGCGTGCCGGCCTGCCCGTTCGCCGTGGTCGACATCGACCCGATCGACGGCAAGGCGCACAAGTGCACGCTCTGCTACGATCGCATGAAGGGCGGCCTGGAGCCCGCCTGCGCCAAGGCCTGCCCCACCGATTCGATCCAGTTCGGCGAGATCGAGGAGCTGGACGCGCGCGCCCGGCGGCGGGTGGACGAGCTGCACCAGTTGGGCGCGACCGATGCCTACCTCTACGGCGCGCCCGGCTCGCCCGGCGCCACGGGCGATCTCGAGCGGCTGAACGCCTTCTTCCTGCTCACCGACCGGCCCGAGGTCTACAACCTGCCCGAAGCGCCGACCCGCGCCGCCAGCCGGACCGGCCCGAGCCTCGCCGCCGGTCTCGCCACCATCACCGGGCTCGGTCTCGCCGCCGCGGCGATGCTCGCGTTCTCCGAGCGCTCGAGCGGCGGCGAGCGATGAGAGGGCAGGACCCGCGGGCGCTGTTCGGCCGCCACCGGGAGCCCGCGCTGGCGGCTGAGCCCGAGTTCCGGCCCCCGACCTACTACGGGCGCCCGGCCCTCAAGCCGGCCCCCTGGGACTACCTGATCGCCACCTACATCTTCGTCGCCGGTATCTCCGGCTCGGCGCAGATGATCGCAACCGCCGCCGACCTCCTGGGCGGCCGGCGCGCGCGCAGCATCGTCCGCC
>CAZXYL010000882.1:0-4230 GCA_964644915.1 uncultured Geminicoccaceae bacterium | reverse complement strand
GAGGAGCCGAACTTTTCGGTGTTCGACAACTTCATCCACGAGGCGTCCTACCTCACCGGGATCGTGGCCGGGCACAAGACCGAGTCGGGCCTGATCGGCATGGTCGGCGGCTACCCGATCCCCGAGGTCAACCGTCTGATGCACGCGTTCATGGAGGGCGCGCGCTCGGTCGATCCGGACGTCCGCTTCCTGGTGACCTTCATCGGCTCCTGGTACGACCCGCCCAAGGCCAAGGAGGCCGCTTTCGCCATGATCGACCGCGGCGCCGACGTGATGTACGCCGAGCGCTACGGGGTCTCGGACGCCGCCCAGGAGCGCGGCGTGTTCGCGATCGGCAACGTGATCGACACCCAGGACGAGTATCCCGGCACGGTGATCGCGGGCGCGCTCTGGCACATGGAGCCGACCATCGACCGGGCGATCGAAGCGGTCGAGGCGGGTGAGTTCAAGGCCGAGGACTACGGCGTCTACAGCTACATGGGGCACGGCGGCTCCTCGCTCGCGCCCATGGACCCGGAGCTGGTCGGTCAGGAGGTGATCGACCTGGTGCAGCAGAAGGAGGAGGAGATCCTCTCGGGCGCGCTCGAGGTCAAGGTCAACGACGAGGAGCCGACGTCGACGCTCTGAGTGTTCGGGCCTGTGTTCATGCCGCAAGGCTTGCCCGATCGCTCTCGCCGCTTTGCTGTCATGCCCGGGCTCGACCCGGGCATCCAGCTTTCAGTCGGGTGCGGGCGCGCTCCCGCATCGGCCTGGATTGCCGGGTCAAGCCCGGCAATGACGGCTTCTTTGGCCGTGTCCGCCTAGGGCGGATGCCGATGACCGGGCCCATCCTCCGCCTCGAAGGGATCACCAAGCGTTTCGGCGAGCTGGTCGCCAACGATCACATCGGGCTCGAGCTGCACGCGGGCGAGATCCTGGCGCTGCTCGGCGAGAACGGCGCCGGCAAGACCACGCTCATGAACATCCTGTTCGGCCACTACCTGGCCGATGCCGGCACGATCGAAGTGGCCGGGCCGGACGGAGTGCCGCGCCCGCTCCGGCCGGGTGCGCCGCGTGCCGCGCTCGAGGCCGGCATCGGCATGGTGCACCAGCACTTCACGCTCGCCGATAACCTCTCGGCGCTCGACAACATCCTGCTCGGCACCGAGCCGCTGCTACGGCCGATCTCGCGTCGCCTGGAAGCCCGCGCGAAGGTTCAGGAGCTGATGACGCGCTCGGGCCTCGATTTCGAGATCGACGCCCCGGTACGCGCGCTCTCCGTCGGCGAGCGGCAACGGGTCGAGATCCTGAAGGCGCTCTATCGCGACGCCCGCATCCTGATCCTGGACGAGCCGACCGCCGTGCTCACACCTCAGGAGGCGGACGAGCTGTTCGGCATCCTCGAAGCGCTCGCCGCCCAGGGGCTCGCGATCGTGTTCATCTCCCACAAGCTCGGCGAGGTGCTGGCGCTGAGCCGGCGCATCGTGGTGCTGCGGGCGGGCAGGGTCGTAGCCGAACTGGCCACGGCGGAGGCCGAGCGCGCCCAGCTCGCCGAGCTCATGGTCGGCCGCACCGTGCCGACGACGGTGCGCGAGCCTTTGCCGCCCGGCAGGCCGGTGGTCGAGCTCGAGCGCATCGACGTCGAGGGCGCACGCGGCCGGCGTCTCTTGAGCGAGGTCGGGCTGGTGGTGCGCGAACGCGAGATCGTCGGCATCGCCGGGGTGGCCGGCAACGGCCAGGCCGCGCTCGCCGGCCTGCTCTCCGGTCTCGTGCGCCCGACGCGCGGTGCCCTGCGCGTGCTCGGCGAGGACGCCGGCCACTGGGCCCCCGCGACCTTCCCCGAGCGTGGCGTCGCCCGCATCCCGGAAGATCGCGAGCGGCACGGCGTGATCGACGAGATGACGCTGTGGGAGAACCTGGCGCTCGCCGACCGCCACGGGCCGGAAGTGCAGCGCTGGGGCTGGCTGCGCCGCGCGGCGATGCGCGAGCGGGCGGGTCGCATCATGGCGGCGTACGATGTGCGCGCACCGGGGCCCGACGCCCGGGTCGGGCTGCTCTCCGGCGGCAACATGCAAAAGCTCATCCTCGGCCGCGAGCTGGAGCGCGATCCCGCGTTCATCCTCGCCGACCAGCCGACCCGCGGGCTCGACGTCGGCGCGGTCGCCGACATCCACCGCCGCCTGCTCGCGGCGCGCGCGCGAGGTGCGGGCATCCTCCTCATCTCGGAGGACCTGGACGAGCTGCTGACGCTCGCCGACCGGATCGCGGTGATGCATCGTGGCCGGCTCTCCGCGGCGCTGCCGACCGAGCAGCTGAGCGTGCAGGCGCTCGGCCTGATGATGGGCGGCCACGGCGGAGCGGAGCCGGCCCATGCGGCTTGAGCCGCGCGATCATGCGCCGCTCGCGCTGCTGATCGCGGCGCCGGTGGCGGCGGCAGCACTGGCCCTGGTGCTCTCGGCGCTGCCGCTCGCCTGGGCGGGCGCGCCGGTGCTCGCCGCCTACGGCCGGCTGCTGCAGGGCGCGCTCGGCTCGACCTTCGCGCTGACCGAGACGCTCGCGCGCGCCACGCCCCTGATCCTGACCGGGCTCGCCGCCGCGGTCGCGTTCCGGGCCAAGCTCTGGAACATCGGCGCCGAAGGCCAGCTCTACATGGGCGCGCTCGCCGCCGTGGTCGTCGGCAGCGGGGCGCTCGCCCTGCCCGGCGGGCTGCTCATGCCGGCGGTGGTGCTTGCCGGCGCGCTCGCCGGCGCGCTGCTCCTGCTGGTGCCGGCCGTGCTCAAGGTCCGGCTCGGCGTCGACGAGGTCGTGACCACGCTGCTGCTCAATTTCGTCGTCCTGCTGTTCGTGCAGATGATGCTCGAGGGGCCCCTCCAGGACCCCATGGGCATGGGCTGGCCGCAGTCGCCGCCGGTGCTGGCCGCGGCCGAGCTGCCCAAGCTCCTGCCGCGCACGCGGCTCCACCTCGGCCTGGTGCTCGCCCTGGCGCTCGCGCTCCTGGTCTGGCTCTATACGACGCGCACCGTCTGGGGCTTCGAGGCGCGCGCGGTCGGGGCCAATCGCGAGGCGGCGGGCTACGCCGGCATGCCGGTCGGGACGGTGCTGGTGCGCACCGCACTGCTCTCGGGCGCGCTCGCCGGCATCGCCGGAGCCTCGGAAGTCGCTGGGCTCAAGGGCTATCTCACCCAGGACCTGTCGCCCGGCTTCGGCTACGCCGGCATCGTCGTCGCCATGCTGGCGCAGCTCAACCCGCTCGCCTGCGTGCCGGCGGCGCTGTTCATCGCCGGCGTGTTCGTCGGCGCCGACAGCATGAGCCGGGCGCTCGGCGTGTCGAGCTACCTCGCGAACCTGATCGTCGCGACCGCGCTGCTCACCATGCTGCTGGCGAGCCTGGTGACCCGCTACCGCGTCCGCCGGGGCTGAGGCCGTGGAGGGCGTGCTCGAGATCCTGTTCTCGGCCGCGTTCTGGGCGGCGGCGGTGCGCATCGCCACGCCGCTGATCCTGGGCACGGTGGGCGAATTGCTGTGCGAGCGCGCGGGCGTGCTCAATCTCGGCATCGAGGGCATCATGACCGCGGGCGCGATGAGCGGCTGGCTGGCGGTCTATCTGGGCGCGGATCTGTGGACGGGGGTCGCGATCGCGGCCGCGGTCGGCTCGGCGTTCGGCCTGCTGCACGGGGTGTTCACCGTGCCGCTCGGGCTCTCCCAGCACGTCACCGGGATCGGCATCACGCTACTCGCCACCAGCCTCGCTTACTTCACCTACCGCATGGTCCTGCCGGAGGCGACCAGCCCACCCCGGATCACGCCCTTCGCGCCGCTCGCGATCCCGTATCTGTCCGAGCTGCCGCTCATCGGCCCGGTGCTCTTCCGCCAGACGGCGCTCACTTGGCTCGCCTTCGGGCTGGTGGCGCTGGTCGCCTGGGTGCTCTACCGGACCCCGCTCGGCCTCGCTCTGCGCGCGGTGGGCGAGAACCCGGCCGCGGCCGAGGCTCAGGGCATCGATGTCTACGCCGTGCGCATTGGCGCGGTCATGGTCGGCAGCGCGCTCATGGCGATCGGCGGCGCTTTCCTCACCATGTCCGCCTTCAACGCTTTCTTCTTCGAGATGATCGCCGGGCGCGGCTGGATCTGTATCGCGCTCGTGGTGTTCGCCTCCTGGCGGCCAGGCAAGGCCCTGCTGGGCGCGCTCCTGTTCGGCGCCTTCGATGCCTTCCAGGTCCGCCTGCAGCAGGAGGTCGGCGTCGCCGTGCC
>CAZXYL010000881.1:0-2121 GCA_964644915.1 uncultured Geminicoccaceae bacterium | reverse complement strand
CGATCGGCCGCTCGCGAGCGGCGACCGGAACCGGGCCGACACCGGCGGCGGGGCCGGGGGCGGGGCGGTCGAGGCGGAGCTCGGCCTGCTCGGCGCGCCGACGGAGCGCGGGACGCTGGCACTCGTGCCGATGCTGCTGGTTCAGCCCTGCAGCCCGCCCGCCTGACGCCGCGAGATCATGAAGCGGTGGCTCCTGCCGCGTCGGCAGGGTAGAGTCCCGCGCACGGAGATCTCGACGCGCATGCGTCGTATCAGGGAGGTATCGAAATGTTGCGCAAGGTTCTGCTCGGGAGCGTGTTCACGGCCTGGGCCGCGCTGCCGGCACTCGCCCAGGAGCAGGTCGAGGTGCTGCACTGGTGGACCTCAGGCGGTGAGGCCGCAGCCCTCAACGTGCTCAAGGAGGACCTGCAGTCCAAAGGCATCGGCTGGCAGGACATGCCCGTGGCCGGCGGTGGCGGCGAGCAGGCGATGACCGTGCTGCGGGCGCGGGTGACCGCGGGCAATCCGCCGACGGCGGTGCAGATGCTGGGCTTCGACATCCTCGACTGGGCGGAACAGGGCGTGCTCGCCGATTTGACGGAGGTCGCCAAGACCGAGGGCTGGGAAGAGGTCGTGCCGGAGCCGATCCAGTACTTCTCGACCCATGACGGCGAGTGGATCGCCGCCCCCGTCAACGTCCACTCCACCAACTGGATCTGGGCGAACAAGCAGATCTTCGACGAGCTCGGCCTGTTCGAGCCCACGACCTTCGATGAGTTCATCGAGACGCTGCAGGAGATCGAGGACGCCGGCTATGTCGCACTCGCGCATGGCGGGCAGGCCTGGCAGGACGCGACCATCTTCGACGGCGTGGTCAACGCGACCGGCGGCCCCGAGTTCTACAAGGCCGCACTGGTCGACCATGACCCCGGTGCGCTGGGGTCGGACACCATGAAGCAGGTGTTCGAGCGCATGGAGCAGCTCAGGGGCTTCGTCGACGACAACTTCTCCGGCCGCGACTGGAATCTCGCCACCGCGATGGTGATCGAGGGCCAGGCCGGCGTGCAGATGATGGGCGACTGGGCCAAGGGCGAGTTCATCAACGCCGGCAAGGTGCCGGGCGAGGACTTCATCTGCTTCCGCACCCCGGGCACGCAGGGCACGGTCACCTTCAACACCGACCAGTTCGTGCTGTTCGCGGTCGGCGAGGACCAGCAGGATGCGCAGGTGGAGCTCGCCAAGTCGATCATGGCGCCCGAGTTCCAGATCGCGTTCAACGTCGTGAAGGGGTCTGTGCCCGCGCGCACCGACGTGCCCGACGCGGAGTTCGACGCCTGTGGCAAGAGGGCGATGAAGGATCTCGCCGAGGCCAACACCAACGGCACGCTGTTCGGCTCGCTCGCCCACGGCCATGCGGCGCCGGCGGCGATCAAGAACGCCATCTACGACGTCGTGACGGCGCACTTCAACGGCGAGTACGACGCCGAGACGGCGGTGCAGGAGCTGGTCGACGCGGTCGAGGCGGCGCGCTGACGTCCTGAGCGGCGGGCGTGCCCCGGCCGGTCGCGGCCGGGGTCGCGCCTTCGCCTGAAGGCGCGCAGGGAAGCGGGCCATGGCGGCGACGCCCGAGCAACTGATCCGGCCGCGGGTCACCCGCGCGCCGCGCTGGCGCGTGCCGGTGCAGGACCTCTTGCCCAAGATCGTGCTCGCGCCGAGCTTCGCGGCCGTGCTCCTGTTCGTCTACGGCTTCATCGCGTTCACGGCGTATCTGTCGCTCACCGATTCCAGGCTCCTGCCGAGCTACGAGCTGGTCGGCCTCGACAACTACGCGCGGCTCTGGGGGCTGCGGCACTGGATTGTCGCGATCCAGAACCTCGCCATCTTCGGCGGGCTCTACATCGTCGTCTGCACCGCGCTGGGGCTCCTGCTCGCGATCCTGCTCGATCAGAAGATCCGCGGCGAGGGCGTGCTGCGGCCGATCTACCTCTACCCGATGGCGCTCTCGTTCATTGTCACCGGCACGGCGTGGAAGTGGTTCCTCGACCCCGGCATTGGGCTGGAGCAGGTGGTCCGGGGCTGGGGCTTTTCGACCTTCACCTTCGGCTGGATCAAGGACAGCCAGATGGCGATCTACTGCGTCGT
>CAZXYL010000880.1:0-3034 GCA_964644915.1 uncultured Geminicoccaceae bacterium | reverse complement strand
CCGGTGGACGGCCGAGGAGAAGCGGCAGATCGTCGAGGAGACGACGGTGCCTGGGTCCTCGGTGTCGGTGGTGGCGAGGCGCTACGACATCAATGCCAATCTCCTGTTCAAGTGGAAGCGTCAGGACGAGGCCGGTCAGCTTGGCCGGCCGCCTGCCCCGGCGGAGACCTCCGAGTTCGTGCCGATCGGGGTGGTCGGTCGGACGAGCGATGGCGGGCCGGCGCTGCTCGCCAGGATGCCGGCCGCAGAAGACCGGATCCAGGGTAGCGGCTGGCCCGAGGGCGAGTGCCGTCGCGCGTCGGGTCTCGAGGCCCGGGCGGGGGTGATCGAGATCGATCTCCCGGACGGCGCCCGGGTCCGGGTCGATGCCTTCGTCGACGCCCGGGCGCTGGCGCGGGTGCTGAGCGCGCTGAAGCGGCACGCATGATCCAGGTGGCGGCCGGCACCAAGGTCCATCTCGCGTGCCGGCCGGTCAGCATGCGCTACGGCTTCGACGGCCTGAGCGCCAAGGTGGCCTCGGTGCTCGCCTCCGATCCGTTCTCGGGCCATCTCTTCCTCTTCCGCAGCAAGCGCGGCGACTATTTGAAGATCCTGTACTGGGACGGCTCGGGTGTCTGTCTGTTCGCCAAGCGGCTGGAGCGGGGCAGATTCGTCTGGCCGCCGATCGTGGACGGCGCGCTGGTGCTGACGCCGGCGCAGCTGGCGCTCCTGATCGAAGGGATCGACTGGCGGCGAACGGTGGCGCCCGCGCTGCCCACGCGCCCCACGGCGGTGTGATGAGCGCCTGACCCGGTACTCTTGTGGTCGCCAAGCCGGTTGCGTTCTGGTAGAGAGAGCCATGCCCTCGGCAACCAACTCCCTCCCTTCCGATTCCGAAGCTCTGCGCGCCCTTGCGATCTCGCTGCAGGAGGCGCTGGCGACCAAGGACCGAGAGCTCGCGGCGCGCGATGCCGAGATCTACGCCAAGACGCTGCACATCGAGAAGCTGCGCGCGACGCTCGCGCTCATGAAGCGCGCCCGCTTCGGCCAGTCCTCGGAGCGGATCGAGCAGCTCGAGCTGCTGATCGGTGAGCTCGAGGAAGAGGAGGCCGAGCAGCAGGCACGCCGGGATGCGACCGCGGATCGGCCGCCATCCAAGCCTGGCGAGCGGCCTTCCCGCGGTCGCCGGCCGCTGCCGGCGCACCTGCCGCGCGAGCGGATGGTGCACCTGCCGGCCTCGGTGTGCCCGGGCTGTGGCGGCTCCGCCCTGACCCGGCTCGGCGAGGACGAGCGCGAGGTGCTCGAGTACGTGCCCTCACACTTCAAGGTGGTGGTTCACGTCCGCCCGAAGATCAGCTGCCGGCGGTGCGAGGCCATCACCCAGGCGCCGGCGCCGGTGCTGCCGATCAAACGCGGGCGCCCGGGCCCTGGTCTGCTCGCCCATGTCCTGGTCGCGAAGTACGCGGATCATCTGCCCCTGCACCGGCAGAGCGTGATCTACGCCCGGGCCGGGGTCGAGCTCGACCGCTCGACGCTCGCCGACTGGGTCGGCCAGGCGGCGTTTCTGCTCGAGCCCCTGGCCGCCGCCATCACCCGACATGTCCGGGCAGGCACGACGCTGCACGCCGACGATACGCCGGTGCCGGTGCTGGACCCGGGGCGTGGCAAGACCAAGACCGGCCGATTATGGGTCCTGGTTCGGGACGAGAGGCCCTGGGCCGGGCCCGCGCCGCCAGCTGTCGCCTACCTCTACTCGCCCGACCGCAAGGGCGAGCACGCCAGCAGGCTGCTCGACGGCTGTCGCGGCTTCCTCCATGCCGATGGCTATGCCGGCTTCAACAGCCTCTACGAGACCACCCCGTCGACCGGCGAGGCGCGGCTCGCCGAGGTCGCCTGCTGGGCGCACAGCCGCAGAAAGCTGTTCGAGGTACACGCCGCCACCGGCTCCGCGATTGCCCAGGAGGCGCTCCAACGGATGGCCGAACTGTTCGTGATCGAGGCCGAGATCAGCGGTCACCCGCCCGGGCGGCGTCGCGCCGTGCGCCAGGAGCGCTCCCGCGCGCTGCTCGCGTTCCTGAGGGACTTCCTCGCCGCCGCGCTTAGCAGCATCAGCCGCAAGAGCGCCCTTGCGGGCGCCATCCGCTACAGCCTCTCGCGCTGGCCCGCACTCTGTCGATTTGCCGAGGACGGTCGGCTCGAGATGACCAACAACGCCGCCGAGCGCGCCATCCGGCCGCTGGCGCTTGGCCGCAAGAACTACCTGTTCGCGGGCTCGGATGCCGGCGGTCGCCGGGCCGCGATCCTCTACACCCTGATCCAGACCGCGACCCTGAACGGCCTCGACCCCGAGGCCTATCTACGCGATGTCCTCGCCCGCATCGCTGACCACCCGATCAACCGGATCGACGAGCTCCTGCCCTGGCAGTGGGCCGCGGCGCTCAGGCCCGCCGCGGCCGCCTGATCCAGTCCACCCGCCGTCAACCCCTTTCTCCGCGCCGTTCATCGGACGCTTACAGACCGTGAGCGCTTCCTCGAACTGGCCGGTGGAGATCCCCTTCAGGTAGAGCCACGGGAGCAGTTCCTCGACGTTCCTCGCGCGCCGCAGGGAGGCCGGCAGCACCGCCGAGGTGAAGCGGATGCGGGCGGCGTCGCCGGCGCCACGGTCGCGAACCCGAGGCCGTTGGACCTCGATGCCGCCGATGCCGGTCTGGATGACGCGCCTCGGTGCGTGGCCGTGGCGGACCAGGCGGCGACGTCCGCCCTCGTCGACCTCGTCGGCATGCATCGCAAGGAAGGCCGCTACCTCGGCCTCGATCGCGTGGGTCAGCATTCGCCGCGCTCCGTCACGCAGCACCCCCAGCAGCGGATCGTCCTCGACCGTCCCACCTGGCCGCGGCAGCCCAACGACAGTATCCTCCTCCATGGCGTATCCTTCCATCGGTGATCTGAACCGTCACCGAGGATACGCCGCCTCCCACCTCACCCCCCAAATTCGACCATAGCCCGCTTTACCGCCAGCGGCCTCGATGCGCTTCAGGCTCTGCTCGCCGCTCTG
>CAZXYL010000879.1:0-1781 GCA_964644915.1 uncultured Geminicoccaceae bacterium | reverse complement strand
ATCGGCATCGATGCGGTGCTGCGCGAGGTCAAGCGGGCGATCGATGCCGCCAGGGAAGAGGCGAAAGCCGGCGCATGAGCGCGAGACGCCTGGTGGTCAAGATCGGCTCCGCGCTCCTGGTCGAGGAGCGGGGCGCGCTGCGCACCGAGTGGCTCGACTCGCTGGCGCAGGACCTCCAGGCGGCGCGCGCGGGCGGCCAGGAGGTGATCGTGGTGACCTCGGGCGCGATCGCCCTCGGGCGGGCGGCGCTGGGGCTCAAGGCGGGCGGGCTGAAGCTCGAGGAGAAGCAGGCGGCCGCTGCCGTGGGCCAGATCGGCCTCGCTCAGGCCTATCAGGCGACGCTTGCCCGGCGCGGGCTCGCGACCGCCCAGCTCCTGCTCACCCTGGACGACACCGAGAACCGCCGGCGCTATCTGAACGCCCGGTCCACGGTCGAGGGCCTGCTCAGGCTCGGCGTGGTGCCGGTGGTGAACGAGAACGACACGGTCGCGACCGCCGAGATCCGGTTCGGCGACAACGACCGGCTCTCGGCGCGGGTCGCGGTGATGACCAGCGCGGACGAGCTGATCCTGCTGTCCGACGTCGACGGCCTCTATACGCGCGATCCGGGCCGCTTCCCGGATGCCGAGCACATCGGGGAGGTGGCCGAGATCACGCCCGAGATCGAGGCGATGGCCGGCGGTGCCGGCAGCCTAGCGGGCACGGGCGGCATGGCGAGCAAGCTCGTGGCCGCCCGGATCGCCACACGCGCGGGCTGCAGAGTGGTCATCGCTCCGGGCCAGGGCCTGCGCCCGCTGCAGGCGCTGGCAGAGGGCGGGCCGTGCACGCGCTTTCTCGCCCAGGCCAATCCGCGGCGCGCGCGCAAGGACTGGATCGCGGGTGCGCTGGCGCCGGTCGGCGTGCTCTCGATCGACGAGGGCGCGGCCAGGGCGCTGCGCCGCGGCAGCAGCCTCCTGCCGGCCGGCGTGCGGCGCGTGGAGGGCGACTTCGAGCGCGGCGATGCCGTCCTGGTCCTGGACCCCCACGGGCGCGAGGTGGCCAAGGGACTGTCCGCGTACGATGCGGCCGACGCGCGGCGGATCATCGGCCATCGCACCGAGGCGATCGCGGCGCTGCTCGGCTACCAGGGGCGCGACGAGCTGATCCACCGCGACGACCTGGTGCTGCTTTGACACGCCCGGTCAGGGCGGCGTCACGAGGCAACGGTCAAGGGCTCGATCTCCCGGTCCAATCGGTCGCCGAGCGCATCGCGTGCGCAGTCGAGGTCGTACTGCGCCTGCAGGCCCAGCCAGAACTGAGGCGTGGTGTTGAAGAACCGCGCAAGACGCAAGGCAGTGTCGGCCGTGATCGCGCGCCTGCAGCGCACGATGTCATTCACCCGCGCGAGAGGGACCCCGATCGACTTGGCCAAGCGGTACTGGCTCATACCAAGCGGTACCAGGAAGTCCTCTCGCAGGATCTCACCGGGATGAATCGGGGAAACATCAACTCTGGACACGAGCTGCTCCATTCACGAATGGTAATCGACGATCTCGACCCGATAGGCGTCGCCCTCCCGCCAGACGAAGCAGATGCGCCACTGATCGTTCACCCGGATGCTGTACTGCCCGGCACGATCGCCTTTCAAGGCTTCGAGCCGATTGCCGGGCGGTGCGAGAAGGTCCTTCATGTTCTGCGCCCGGTCGAGTTGAATCAGTTTGCGTCGCGCGACACGTTGGATGTCGGCTGGCAATCTCCGGGCGGGTCGGCGGTTGAACACAGCTTCCGTATCCCGGTCGGCG
>CAZXYL010000878.1:0-20343 GCA_964644915.1 uncultured Geminicoccaceae bacterium | reverse complement strand
CCGGATCGCGGCCGACATCGGCGGCACCTTCACCGACATCGCTGTGGTCACGGACGACGGTCGGCTGGTCACCCGCAAGGTGCCGTCGACACCTGCGAACTACGCCGATGCGGTGGTGCAAGGGATCGGCGAGCTGATGGGGGGTCTGGGCGCGAGCCCGGCCGATCTCGAGGAGGTGCTGCACGGCTGCACGGTCGCGACCAACGCGATCCTCGAGCTCGAGGGCGCCCGCACCGCCCTGATCACCACCAAAGGGTTTCGCGACGTGCTGGAGCTGCGGCGGGTGCGCGTGCCGCGCCTCTACGATCCGCTCTACGTCAAGCCGGCGCCGCTCGTGCCGCGCCATCTGCGCTTCGAGGTCGAGGAGCGCCTGGATGCCCGCGGCCAAGTCGTGACGCCGCTGAACGAGGCCGACCTGTTGCTGGCGATCGAGCGCATCCGCAGGCTCGACGTCGAAGCGGTCGCGGTCTGCTTTCTGCACTCCTTCCTCAACCCCGAGCACGAGCGCCGCGCGGGCGCGCTGATCCGGCACGAGCTGCCTCATGCCTACGTCTCCCTCTCGGTCGACGTGCTGCCGCAGAAGCGGGAGTACGAGCGCACCAGCACGACCGTGATCAACGCCTATGTCGGACCGCCGGTGAAGCGCTATCTGCGGTCGATGCTGGAGGAGCTGGGCGCGGCCGGGGTGCGCGGCCGGCTCATGGTCATGCAGTCCAGCGGCGGCATCCTGGATGCGGCCTCGGTGCTCGACCGGCCGGCGCAGATCGTGGAGTGCGGCCCGGCTGCGGGCGTCATCGGCGCGCAGCAGTTCGCCCGCATGGCGGGCTACGGCAACCTGATCACGCTCGATATGGGCGGCACCACGGCCAAGGCCTCGATCGTCGAGAACGGCAGCCCGATTTTGGCCGAGGAGTACGAGGTCGGCGGCGGCATGTCGTCGAGCAGCGCGCTGGTCGGGGGCGGCGGCTACGCCCTCAAGCTGCCGGTGATCGACATCTCCGAGGTCGGCGCGGGCGGCGGCAGCATCGCCTGGCTGGACAAGGCGGGGCAGCTCAAGGTCGGCCCGAAGAGCGCCGGCGCCGTTCCCGGCCCGGTCTGCTACGGCACCGGCGGCGAGCAGCCGACGGTGACCGACGCGAACGTCGTCCTCGGTTACCTCAACCCGACGGCACTCGCCGGCGGCGCGGTCCCGATCGATGCCGAAAGCGCCGCCCGGGCGATCGGCGATCAGCTCGCGCGCCGCCTCGACCGCTCGCTGCTCGAGACCGCCTGGGGCATCCACACGGTCGCCAACGCCAACATGATGAAGGCGGTCAAGGCGGTGACCACCTATCGCGGCCGCGACCCGCGCGACTTCGCGCTGTTCGTGTTCGGCGGTAGCGGCGGCGTCCACGCCACCGACCTCGCCGAGGTGCTGCAGATCCGCAAGGTGATCCTGCCCGTCTCGGCCGGCGTGTTCAGCGCGGTGGGGTTGCTCTTCGCCGATCTCCAGGTCAACGAGACCGCCGCCTTCCACCACCCGGCGGAAGCGCTGCCGTTCGCTGCGGCCGAGGAGATCTTCGCGCGTCTTGCCGATCATGCCGCCGAGGTCATCGGTGGCGCCCGCGAGCAGATCACGTTCCGGCGCTACGCCGATGCGCGCTTTTCCGGCCAGGCATTCGAGCTCACGGTGCCTCTGGGCGACGGCCCGCTCGGCCCGGACGCCGTGGCGGCGTTCTGCCGCCGCTTCGAGGACGAGCACCGCGCCCGCTACGGCCATGCCTTCTCCGGCGAGTTCGCGGTCGAGATCGTGAACCTCCGGCTCATCGGCACGCGCCGGCCCGCGCGGGCGGAGCGCATCGCGCTCGACCGGACACCGGCGCCGGCCCATGCGAGCACCCGCAAAGCCTGGTTCGGTGCCGGGCTCGGCCTGCTGGAGTCGCCGGTGCTGACGCGCATGGCGCTCTCCGCGGTGCCGAGCGAGGGACCGATGATCATCGAGGAATACGAGGGCACGGCGGTGGTGCCGCCCGGCTGGCGCGCGGCGCGCGATGCGAGCGGCAGCGTCGTGATCGAGCCCTCGAGGACCCGGCCGGGAGGCGCGTCATGACGATCGCGATCGATCCCTTCCAGCTCGAGGTGATCAAGAACAGCTTCGATGCCGTCGCCGACGACATGGCGCTGACCCTGATGCGGACCTCGCACTCGGGCATCGTCCGCGACTCGCTCGATTTCTCGACCGCGATCTGCGACGCCGAAGGGCGCACGCTCGCCCAGGGCGTGTGCACGCCGATGCAGCTCGGCAGCTTCTACGACTTCATGCGCCACATGCTGACCCAGTACGCCGGCCGGATCGAGCCGGGGGACGTCTTCATCGCCAACGACCCCTATGCCGCCGCCGGCCAGCACCTGCCGGACATCTACCTCAGCCTGCCGATCTTCCATGACGGCCGGCTCGCGGCCTGGGCGACCACCCTCGCCCATCATTCCGACGTCGGCGGCATCGTCGCCGGCAGCAACTCGATCGGCTGCGCCGAGATCTTCCAGGAGGGCCTGCGCCTGCCGATCGTCAAGTTCCTGCAGCGCGGCCAGCCGAACCAGGCGCTCTGGGACGTGATCGCGACCAACGTGCGCACGCCCGACAAGGTCATGGGTGACCTGCAGGCGCAGCTCGCGGGCTGCTACAGCGGCGAGCGCGAGTTCAAGGAGCTGTCCGCGCGCTACGGCCTCGAGACCGTGCTGGGCTACGCCGAGCATCTCCAGGCCTATACCGAGGCGCTGGCACGCCAGGAGCTGCGCGAGATCCCCGACGGCACCTTCCGCTTCACCGACCACATCGACGGGCTGGGCGAGGAGCCGGAGCCGATCGTCCTCCAGGTCGCGGTCACGATCAGAGACGGCCACGCGCTCGTGGACTGGGCGGGCTCCTCGCCCCAGGTCAAGGGCGGGATCAATCCGTCCTTCCCGTTCACCAAGGCCTGCGCCTACACCGCCTTCCGCTCGATCATGAGCGCCGACATCCCGCATGCCGCGGGCTTCGAGCGCGTGGTCGAGGTGCGTGCGCCCAAGGGGTGCATCCTGAACCCAGTCTTCCCGGCCCCCTGCGGTGCGCGCGGCATCACGGGCTATCGCATGATCGATTGCCTGTTCGGCGCGCTCGCCCAGGCGGTGCCCGAGCGCGTCACCGCCGACGGCAGCGGCGGCTCGACCCTGCCCACCATCGCCGGCTGGCGCGACGGCAGGGCGTTCGTGTTCTGCGAGACCTTCATGGGCAACTGGGGGGCGGCGCACGACCACGACGGCCAGGAGGGCGTGCCCCACATGGGCGCCAACCAGTCCAACGTGCCGGTCGAGATGATCGAATCCGACTATCCGATCCGCATCGAGCGCTACGGCATGGTGCCGGACACCGGCGGGCCCGGTCGCTTCCGCGGCGGGCTCGCGCTCACCCGCGACTACCGGATCCTCTGCGAGGAGGCGATCTTGAACGTGCGCTCCGACAAGCGGCGCTTCCCCCCGCACGGCCTCGCCGGCGGCCGGCCGGGCACGCCGTCCGTCAACCTCGTCAATCCGGGCCGGGCCGACGAGCGCGTGCTTCCGGTGCTGATGACCGCGGTCGTCGAGCTGCGCGCGGGCGATCTGTTCCACCACGTCATGTCGGGTGCCGGCGGCTTCGGCGATCCGCTGGCGCGCGATCCGGAGCTGGTGCGCGCCGATGTTGTCGAGGAAAAGGTCTCGCCCGAGGCCGCGCTGCGCGATTATGGCGTCGTGCTGCGGCCGGGTGACCCGTTCCCCGCGCTCGACCTCGCCGCCACGGCGCGCCTGCGCGCGGAGCTGCGGGCGGCGCGAGATGCGCCGTGAGCAGCGGGCGTATCGCGCTCACATCGCAGCGCGCGCGATGTCGACGGCGAGATCCGCGAGCACGCGATGCGCGGGCTCCAGGCTGCGCTCCTGCCAGGCGACGATGTAGTGGTGGGTCGGGACAGCCGGCTCGGTCGGGATGATCCTGAGCAGGCCCGCCCGCAGCTCCGGCTCCATCATCGGCACCGGCAACACGCCGATGCCGACGCCGTCGAGGGCGAGGCGCACGACGGTCGCGACGTTGGTGCAGGTGTGGAACGCCGGCGGCCGGATGCCATGACTCTCGAACCAGTGGCACATGATGCTGTGCAGCAGCGTGCCGCGGCTGTGGCTGATGATCGGGTGCGCGCGCACGTCGCCCGGGGTGAGGCGCCCTTCCGGCAGCCGCAGGCGCGGGCTCGCCATGAGCGCGTGCTCGAGCGAGCCGAGCGGCCGGCTCGAGAAGGTGCGGCTGCGCTCCGTCTCGGCGCAGAAGACGAGGTCGAGCGCATGGGCCGCCAGCCGGTCGCACAGGCTGAACGTGTGGTCCACGTGCAGCTCGACCAGGATGCCGGGATACTGCCGGGCCACGCTCTCCATGAGCTTCGAGAGCAGAATGAAGGCGAGGGCATCCACTACGCCCAGCCGGACGAAGCCGCGGATCGTATGCGGATCACCGATCCGGCTGCGCGTCTCCCGGGCGAGCTCGAGAATCCGCTCGGCGGATTCCAGCAGCTCGCGGCCCTTGCCGGTCAGATGGCTGCGGCCCGAGGACCGGTGGAACAGCCGCACGCCGAGCGAGGTCTCGAGCTCCCGCACGCGGGCCGAGACCGCCGGCTGCGACGTGTTGAGGTGCGCGGCCGCGGCGGAGAACGAGCCGAGGCGCGCGATCTGGCAGAAAGTGTCGAGCTGCTTCAGATCCATTGGTCATAACCAATTTCGATAGTGAACCATAGTATATCATAGTTTGACATTATAGCAGAGCGACCGCTAGCCTTCTGGTCCATTCGGTTGCGTGCGGTTGCGGCATGCAGCGGCCACGGAAGTCGGGCGCGCGATGATCGAACCCGAAGCCCACACCTACCGGATCGGCGTCGATATCGGCGGCACCTTCACCGACGTGGTCCTGGTTGGCCCCGACGGTGTCCTGTGCGCGCGCAAGATCCCGACCACGCCCCAGGATTACAGCCGCGCGCTGGTCCAAGGCATGGTCGAGGCGTGCGCGGCGGCCGGCGTGCGCACGACCCAGGTGGCCGAGGTGGTGCACGGCACGACCATCGTCACCAACGCCATCATCGAGCAGACCGGGGCGCGCGTCGGGCTGATCACGACCAAGGGCTTTCGCGACGTCCTCGAGATCGGGCGCGGCCGCCTGCCGGCGATCTACGATCTGTCCTTTCGCAAGCCACCCCCGCTGGTGCCCCGGTCGCGTCGCCTCGAGGTCGACGAGCGGGTCAACGGGCGCGGCGAGGTCCTGAAGCCCCTGGACCCGGGCGAGCTGGACGGGGTGATCCAGGAACTCCTCGCGCTGGAGGTCCGCTCGGTCGCCGTCTGCCTCCTCAACGCGCCGCTCAACCCCACACACGAGCGCATGGTCGGCGACGCCCTCCGGATGCGCGCGCCGCACCTGCCGGTCAGCCTCTCGACCGAGGTCATGCCGCTGCTCATGGAGTATGAGCGGACCTCGGAGACGGTGCTCAACGCCTACGTCACGCCTCTGGTCGCGGACTATCTGCGCCGCCTGAGCGGAGAGCTCAAGGCGGCGGGGTTCACGGCACCGCTCTATATCATCCAGTCCAGCGGCGGCATGACGACGCCGGAGGCCAGCGCACGGCGTCCGATCGAGATCATCGAGTGCGGTCCGGCCGCGGGCGTCGTGGGCGCCGCCTTCCTCGCCGGGCGGGAAGGCGACGGCGACCTCGTCGCCTTCGACATGGGCGGCACCACGGCCAAGGCCTCGCTGGTGGAGGGCGGCGCCTTCACCCGCTCGGTCGAGTACGAGGTCGGCGGCGCCCTGCATCGGGCCTCGCGCCTGCTCAAGGGGAGCGGCTATCCGCTCCGGGTGCCCTCGATCGACATCGCCGAGGTCGGCGCTGGCGGCGGCAGCCTGCTCGGGATCGACCTCGGCGGGGCGGTGCGCATCGGGCCGCGTAGCGCCGGCGCCGATCCCGGCCCGGTGTGCTACGGCCGGGGCGGCGAGATCGCGACCCTGACCGACGCCGACGTGGTGCTCGGCTACATCAATCCGGACCATCTCTGCGGCGGCGATTTCCCGCTCGACCCGGAGCGCGCGCGGGCGGCCCTGGACCGGGCGATCGCGGAGCCGCTCGGCAAGGACGTGCACGAGGCGGCGCTCGCCGTGCACACCCTCGCCAATGCGCACATGATGCGGGCGATCCGCGCGGTCTCGTCCGAGCGCGGCCGCGACCCGCGGCGCTTCCGGCTCTACGCCTACGGCGGCGCGGGCCCGGTCCACGCGGCCGGCGTGGCCGCGGGTCTCGATATCCGCAGCGTCGTCGTGCCCCCGATCCCGGGCCTGTTCAGCGCCTACGGCCTGCTCTGCGCGGACCTCCAGCGGCACTACGTCCGCCATCTCTCGCGGCCGTGGGCCGAGGCGGCGCTCGACGAGGTCAATGCGGGCTTCGCCGGGATGGCGGCCGAAGCGCTCGCCTCGGTGACCGAGTGGGCCGGGCGCACGCCGCGCACGCCGCGGCTCGAGTGGTCCCTCGATCTGATGTACGAGGGCCAGGGCTCGGCCCTCGAGGTCCCGGCGCCGCGGGGCGAGCTGACCGCCGCCGACGTCGCGGCGGTCGCGGACCGGTTCGAGGCGGCGCACTGGCGCGACTACGGCCACGTCCTGGACGGACTCGAGCTCCGCCTCAAGGCGCTCCGGCTGGTCGCGACCCTGCCGTCCCGGCCGGCCCCCGCGCCGCGGCTCGCGCCGCGCGCGCGCCCGGGGGCCGGCGTGCCCCGGCGGGGGGCGCGCCACGCCTTCTGGGGCGACGGCCACGGCCTGCTCGCGACGCCCGTGCTGAGCCTGGACGACCTCGGCGACGCGCCGTTCAAAGGCCCGGCGCTGATCGACGGGTACGACACCACGATCGTGGTGCCGCCCGGCGTCACGGCGGCCGCGGTGCGCGGCGGCGTCCTCCTCGCGCTGCCGGGCAGGGGGGCGGACGATGCCTGAGCGGGCGTTCGACATCGTGACGATGCAGCTCGTCAACAATTTCCTCGGCTCGGTCGTCGACGAGATGACGCGCGTCGTCGTGCGGACCTCGCTCTCGCCGCTCACCCGCGACGTCTACGATTTCCAGTGCGGCCTGTACCGCGCCGACGGCGAGATGCTGCTGGAGGGGGAGGGGACGATGATCCACTCCACCATCTATCAGAATCTGATCCGCGAGTGGGTGCGCACGAACCGCGCGCGGACCTTCCCGGGCGACGTGATCATCACCAACGACCCTTACGCCGGCGCCGCGCACCTGCCCGACGCGTTCCTGTTCCGCCCGGTGTTCGTCGGCGACGAGCTGGTGGCCTGGACCGCGGCCGGCGGCCATTTGCGCGACATGGGCGGGCTGACGCCCGGCAGCTGTCCGCACAACGCGACCGAGATCTACCAGGAAGGCCTGCGCATCCCGCCCCTGAAGCTGTACGAGCGCGGCCAGCCGAACGAGACCCTGTTCGCGATGATTCGCGCCGCCGTGCGGGTGCCCGAGATCGTGGTCGCCGACCTCGGCGCCTTCCACGGCGCGTGCGTGATCGGCGAGGGGCGCTTCCTCGAGCTGGTGGGCGAGCACGGCCTCGCGACGCTCGATCACTACCTGGACGCCCTGCTCGACTACGCCGAGCGCCTGACCCGGGCCGAGATCGCCGCCATGCCGGACGGGTCCTACCGGTTCGCCGACCAGCTCGACGACGACGGCATCGACCCGAGCCGGCCGGTCCCGATCGAGCTGCAGATCACGGTCGCGGGCGACCAGATCACCTACGACTTCACCGGTACCGCGCCCCAGGTCAAGGGCGGCATGAACAACCCCCTCGGTACCGCGCAGGCGGGGGTCATGACCGCGCTCCGGATGATGATCAACCCGGACATCCCCCGCAACGGCGGCACGCTCCGGCCGGTCACGATGATCCTCCCGGAGGGCTCGCTCCTGAACCCCGGCCCGCCGGCGCCGGTGGCGAGCCGCGGCGGCACCATCCAGCGTCAGGGCGATACCATGATCGGCTGTCAGATCCCGATCCGGCCCGAAAAGCTGATCGCCTGCTGCTCCGGCACGGACACGCTGATCAATTTCGGCGGGCAGGATCGTGAGGGGCGGCCGTTCGTCCTGATGGAGACGCACTGGGGCGGCTGGGGCGGCCGCTGCGATGGCGACGGCCTCGACTTCATCACGCCACCCATGCTCAACCACGCCAATACCCCGATCGAGATCAACGAGGAGCTGTTCCCGGATTTCGTCTACGCCGAGTACGGCTACGTGCCGGACACCGAGGGGCCGGGCCGCTTCCGCGGCAGCATGGCGGTGGTGCGCGAGTGGCGCTATCTGGGCAAGGGCGAGGTGGTCATGCAGCTGCGCGTCGACCGGCGCCGGACCGGGCCCTATGGGGTCATGGGTGGCGGCGCCGGCGCCCCTCTCGAGGCCACGATCAATCCCGGCCGCGCGGGCGAGCGTCATGTCGGCAAGATCACCACGACCTTGGGCCGCGGCGAGTCGATCCGCGTCCAGGCGGCCGGCGGCGGCGGTTGGGGCGAGGCCTGGAGCCGCGAGCCCGCGCTCGTGGCGCGGGACGTGGCGAACGGCCTGGTGAGCCCGGAGCGCGCCCGCTCCATCTATCGGGTGGCCCTCGATCCGGCAACGCTCGAGGTCGATCCGGAGGAGACCCGACGGCTGCGCGGAGAGGAGCCAAGCTGACGGCGGCAGCCCAGGTTACGGACGTCATGGCGGCGGGCGCGCCGGTCCCGACCCGCCAGCCCGGGCCGTCGTCCTCGCGGTCGTCTTCGCAGGGGGCACGCTATACTTGCGGTATGGCCGCTCTATGGACTATCTGTGGGTGGATTCATTCGCGTTTTGCAATCCGCAGGGGATCAGTTATGGTCGGTGAAAACTAGCGGCCAGAGATTCGTCTTTGTTCACGGGCTACGCAGGCCCGCACTGCGGGTCGCGGCGAAGGGGAGTGTGCAACGATGCAAGGACGTCATCCCGCGGCCGCCGCCGCGATCATGGCCTTGATCGTCGGTGGCCTGGCCGTGAGCCCGACGATGCCGCACGCGCAGGAGCACGTCTTCAAGATCGGCGGCTTCGATGCCCCGTCCAGCGACGGCGGGCAGGCGATCGATGCCTTCGCCGCGGCCGTGGCCGAGTTGAGCGACGGCGAGATGAAGGTGGAGGTGTTCCATAGCGCCCAGCTCGGCCCGTTCCCCGAGCAGCTGCGCAACGTGCAGTCCGGCACCCAGTCGATGATGCTCGTCTTCCCCTCCTTCCTCGGCAACGCCTACCCCGAGGCCAAGGTGATCGGCCTGCCGTACGTGTTCCGCAGCTTCGAGCACATGGCCGCGTACATGAGGAGCGAGCTGTTCAGGCCGCTGGTCGACGGCCTCGAGAAGGACGGCGCGATCTTCCTCGACCCGGAGTGGACGTGGTGGCGCCAGGATCCGCGCGGCTTCATCTCGGTGCGGCCGATCTTCACGCCCGCCGACATGAAGGGCCTGAAGATGCGCATCTGGGAGTCCAAGCCGGCGATCGAGACCTGGCGCGGCTTCGGCGCCAACCCGATCGTGGTGCCGCGTGGCGAGATGTATCTCGCCTTCCAGCAGGGCATCATCGAGGGCGGTCCCGAGACCATCGGCGTCGCCTACGACGAGAAGAACGTGGAGATGGGCAAGTACTACACGCAGACGGACGAGTACTACCAGATCCTCAACCTCGCCGTGAACAAGCGCGAGTTCGAGAGCCTGACGCCCGACCAGCAGCAAGTCCTGCGGGAGGCCGCCAGAGTGGGGGGCGAGGTCCTGCGCCAGGCCTCGCTGCGCGGCTATACCGAGAAGCGGGAGAGGGCCCGGCACGAGCACCAGGTGAACGTCATCCTGCCCGATCTGGCGCCGTGGCGGGAAGCCGGCCAGGAGACGATCGCGCGGCTCGAGGGCGAGGGCTTCATCCCGCAGGGCTTCATCGCCGAGATCCAGGCGCTGAAGGAGTGATCGCGCTCCGGCCGCGGACGTCTTAGAAGCTGTCTGGCCACCGCAGCGCCGGAGGGGCGGCGAGACCCACAGGCGGGGACCAGGCGGTGCGACGGTGGGGCGCGTCATGCGCCGGGCGCGGGGGAGACCGACCGAGCGATGCATGCTCCGACCGGCCGGTGGCGAGCCTGGTCCGCGGGCTACCTGCGATGGTCCTATGACATCGTGGCCTGGACCGCGGGCGCCGCGCTCGCCGTCGCCGTCGGCGTCAACGCCTGGAACGTGACGCTGCGCTACGGCTGGAGCGCCGGCACCATCTGGCATCAGGAAGTCGCGCTGCTGGCAGCCTTCTGCATCTATTTCCTGGCCTACGGGCTGATCGCCAAGCGCGAGGCCTACATCCAGATCGAGTTCTTCGTGGACCTGCTGCCGGCCTGGGCGCGGCGGGTCGTCGTGATCGTCAATCGCCTGCTGGTGATCGGCTTCCACGCCGCCATGTTCGTCTTCTGCATCGCGGCGATCGAGCTGGTGTGGAACGAGGTGACCTGGATCCTCGAGCTGCCGGAAGCGCTGTTCTTCGTCCCGCTCACCGTCGCCAGCGTCGACATCGTGATTACCGAGATCATCCTGCTCGAGCGCGCCATCCGGGGCGAAGCGAAGGCGCCGGCCGTCGGCACGGCGGACGCCTGAGCGCGGCCGCCCTGCATCCGAGAAGGCCCACCATGGCGTCCGCGACCATGCTCGGCGTGTTCCTGGGGCTCCTGCTGCTGCGCGTGCCGGTATGCGCCGCGATGGGCTACGGCGCCATCGCCGGGCTGCTGATCATGGACGTGCCGCTGCACACCGTGCCGCGTTACGTCCTCAACGTGGTGCGCGGCATCCCCCTGATGGCGGTGCCCTTCTTCATCTTCGCCGCGGCGCTGATGAACGAGTTTGGCCTGACGATGCGCATCTTCGGCTTCGCCAACGCCCTGATCGGCTGGATCCGCGGCGGGCTCGCGCAGGTCAACGTGCTCGCCAGCATGATCTTCGCCGGCATCTCCGGCGCGGCGCTGGCCGATATCGCCGGGCTCGGCTCGGTCGAGATCAACGCCATGCGCAAGTCCGGCTACCGGCCGGAATTCGCCGCCGCGCTCACGATCGCGTCCTCGACCGTCGGCCCGATCATCCCGCCCTCGATCATGTTCATCATCTACGCGGTCAACATGCAGGTCTCGATCGGTCAGCTGTTCGTCGCGGGCATCCTGCCGGGCGTCCTGATCGGCCTGTCGCTGATGGTCACCATCTGGCTGCTCGCCACGTTCGAGATCGAGACCTGTCCGGCGACGAGGCGCAGCAGCGCGCGCGAGATCGGGCGCGCGTTCCTGGGCGGGGCCCCCGCGGTCCTCACGCCGGTGATCATCATCACCGGCATGGTCGGCGGCGTCGTCACCGCGACCGAGGCGGGCGTGCTCGCCATCTTCTATTCGGTCTTCCTCGGCGTCGCGTACGGCGAGTTCAGCCTCGCGGGTCTGGGCCGGGCCATGCTCGAGACCTGCCGGACCACCGCGCTCATCATGTATCTCACCGGCATCGGCGGGGTCATGGCCTTCGTGCTCACATCGGAGCGGGTCGCGGTGGTCGCATCCGAGCTGCTCCTCTCGATCACCAGCGAGCCCTGGGCGGTGCTGCTGCTGATCAATCTCGCCATCCTGATCATGGGGCTGTTCCTGGAGACGCTGCCGGCGCTTCTGATCGCGATTCCGGTGTTCGGCCCGGTGGCGGTGGCGCTGGGCGTCGATCCGCTGCATTTCGGCGTCATCCTGACCTTCAACCTGCTGGTCGGCATCATCACCCCGCCGATCGGGATCGGATTGTTCGCCGTGTGCGCGGTGGCGCAGCTGCCGCTGGGCCCAGTGATCCGCGCGTCGATGTTCTTCCTGCCCACGCTCCTGATCGCGCTCATGCTGATCACCTACGTCCCGGCGCTCTCGACCTGGCTGCCGGCCGTGCTGTTCGGCGACTGAGCGGGGACGGACGAGCCTAGGCTGGCTCTCGCCCGTAGGGGTCTTTCGGCGCGCGGTCCTCGGAGAGGCTTTGCCGCGTGCGCCGGGTCAGGTTCTCGATCGCATCGGCCAGGTGCACCTCGGCGATGTGCGGATCGCCCCGCCCGGTCCGCACGCGGTGCGCCTCCATCAGCACGTCGGCATGCGTGACCCCTGCCGGCGGCTCGAAGCGGTAGGACGAGAGCTCGATCAGGAGCCCGAGCGGGTCGCGGAAATAGATCGAATCCATGAAGCCCCGGTCCTTGACCCCGCTGTGCGTGATAGAGCGGTCGTCGAGCCGGGCCACCGCCTGCAGGAAGGTCGCGCGCGAGACCGAAAACGCGATGTGGTGCACGGCGCCGATCTCGTTCGGGGTCGGCTTGGGGTCGGGGCGCCGGCTCTCGTCGGTGAAGATCGTGATCAGGCGGCCGTCGCCCGGATCGAAGTACAGGTGGCTCTCGGTCGGCACATCCAGATTGGGCTGCTCGAACACGAACGGCATGCCGAGCACGCCTTCCCAGAAGCCGATCGAGGTCTCGCGGTCGGCCCCGACCAGCGTGATGTGATGGACGCCCTGCGTCTGCAGCTTCTGCATGGTCCCTCCTTCCGCGGGCCTCAGCGGCCGGCCGTGCCGTCGTAGGGCACGGCGGCTTCGGCCGCCTCCCAGATCGCGCGCATGGCCGGTCGGTTCTGCTCCTCGTGGATGTGGCCGACCAGCCCCGCGCAGCGGCTGATGATGGCGAAGCCGCGCATGACCGGAGCCGGCACGCCGCAATCGCCCAGAGCCGCCGCGACGGCACCGGTGGCGTTGATGGTGATGTGCTTGCCCCAGACCTCGTCGACCGCGCGCGAGAGCGTCCGGACCGCATCGATGTGGCGGCCGGCGACGCCCTGCTCTTGGGCCAGCTCGAACAGCCGGATCGAGCGCGGATCGTCCGGCTTGTGCAAGGGGTGGCCAAAGCCCGGGATCGGCTTGGGGCCCGCGTGGTGCTCCTGCGCGAGGCGGCGCGCCTCGGCCTCTGGCCCGTCCTCGCTCGCGAGCATGCGCTCGAGCAGCGCCGCGCAGCCCTCCATGGTGCCGACGAAGAGCGATCCCACGCCCAAGAGCCCGGCTGCGACCGCCGCCTGCATCGCCTCCGGCGCGCTCGAATAGGTGAGACGCGCCGCGAGCGCGCTCGGCGTCAGCCCGTGCTCCATCAAGGTCACGAGGCAGGCGTCGATCACTGCCGTCTCGGCCGGGCCGGGCCTGCGCCCCAGGATCTGGAAGATCATCATCTCGGTGAAGGTGAGCCCGCCCATGAGCTCGCGGGTGAGGCTCTTGTCGCGGATGAAGACGTCCTCTGCGGTATGGGTCGCGATGCTGGTGGTCTGGGACTTCGGCAGGAAGCTCATCGTGGGGTGCCCTTCGACCGGTGCCGCCTCAGAGACGCCGCTCCAGCTCGTGGCGCTGGACCTTGCCCGACGCGCTGCGGGGAAAGGCCTCGATCGGGACGAAGCGGATCTCCTTCGGCTGCTTGTAGCCGGCGAGCTGGCTCCGGCACAGATCCTGGAGCACGCCCTCGGTCAGGGTTTCGTCCCGCCGCGCCACGAACGCGACCGGCACCTCGCCCCACCTCGCATCCGCGCGCCGCACCACCGCCACCTCGGCCACCCGCGCATCCTGGAGCATGACCCGCTCGATCTCGGCCGGGTAGATGTTCTCGCCGCCCGACTTGATCAGGTATTTCAAGCGATCGACGAAGTCGAGCGTGCCGTCCGGGTTGCGCACGAACACGTCGCCCATGTGGAACCAGCCGCCGCGGAAGTCCCGCGCGTTCGTCTCCGGCGCCCGCCAGTAGCCGCTGAACAGGGTCGGGCCGCGCATGCAGAGCTCGCCCGGCGTGCCGTCGGGCACCTCCCGGTCGTGCTCGTCGACCAGGCGCACCTCGCAGAACGGGCTCTGCTCCTTCGAGAGCCGCGCCGGTGCCGTCCCGATCGGGATCAGGCTGGACGAGCAGGGCGGGCAGCCGGTCTCGGTCGCCCCGAAGGTGTTGGCGTAGGGCGCGCCGAGCAGGCGGGTGATCCGGGCGATCTCGGATGGCGGCACCAGGTCCGCCATGACGCCGCAGACCTTGATCCCCTGCGCGCGCACGCCGCGCCGCTCGAGCTCGGCCGCGAACGAGCCGACCATGCCCGGCATCAGCAGCAGCCAGCCCAGGCGCTCGGTGGCGACGATCCCGGCCAGGCGCCCCTGATCGAAGCCGTCGACGACGATGACCTTGCCGCCGGACATGAGCGTGCCGAGCGAGTACTCGGCCGCCCCCATGTGGTAGAGCGGCGACCAGGCGACGAAGGTGTCGTCGGGCGCGATGCCGAACTCGGCCCGCAGCACCATGTTGCGCGCGACCTCGGCGCGGTGGCTGATCACGGCGCCCTTGGGCAGCCCGGTGGTGCCGCTGGTGTAGAGGATGAGCAGCGGGTCCCCGGGATCGAGCTCCTCGGGCCGGGGCTGCGGCTCGGCCCCGGCGAGGAGCGCCTCGTAGGCCTCGTTGAAGACGATCGGCGCCGGTCCGTCGCGGCTCAGGGCCGCGAGCGCACCCTCGTAGCGCGGCGAGACGAGCACCGCCTCCGGCTCGACCAGGTCGAGGCAGTGGGCGAGCTCCGGCGCGGCCAGGCGCCAGTTCTGGCACGCCACGATCGCGCCCAGCCGGGCGGCCGCGAGGAAGACCTCGAGATACTCCAGCCGGTTCTCGGACAGGATCGCCACGCGCGCGCCGCGCCCGATGCCGCGGGCGGCGAGCAGGCCGGCGAGCCGTCGCGTCCGCTCGTCGAGCTCGCGATAGCTGTAGCGGCGCCCACGGTCCTCGATCGCGGTCCGGCCGCCACGGATGCGCGCCTGCGACGCGAAGAGGCCTGCGACCGTGCTCGCGGCGCTGCGTGCGACCAGCGGCCCGCCGTCGTGCCCGCGCGACATCCTCTCCGACGCCTTCCTCGCCAAGCGGAGTGCCAGGAGGAAAGGCTATCGCGTTTGCGATTGCCCGGGAAGTCGATCCGGGTCCAGGGACAAACTGCTGCGCAAGCGGGCTGCTCGGCAGCCCGCGTCGCGCTCAGACGCCGAGGCGCTGGCAGAGCGGCACGAGCAGCGGGTGCAGGGACCTCGCCTCGCGCTTGAGATAGGCAAGCAGCGCCCGTTGGTTCTCGCACGGCCGCTCGCTCGCCTCGACGTGGTCGAGCAGCCAGCGCGCCTCGGCTTCGTCGACCCGCTCCGGCGAGTCCCCCGAGAAAAGCAGATACATGGTGATCGCCTTGACGAACAGCTCGCGCCAGGTGGGGTGATTGGGCGCGCCGGCGGTGGCGTGGTTGAGCTCGAACAGGAACTCCGCCTCGAGCTGGCTGATCGCCATGCCGTTCTCGCTGCCCAGGCCATAGATCAGCTTGCGGATGATCTCGACGTCGGCGCCATCGATCACGCCGGGGCTGTGGCCCGCATCGCCATAGAGCGCCTGCTCGCCGTGCAGCACGTTGTGCCGGACCGCCTGCAGGACGAAACCGCGCAGGCGCTCCGAGGCGCCGCGGGTGCGGAAGATGATGCTCAGCAGCAGCCGGAGCTCGGTCGGATCGCCGGCCTCCGAGCCGATCGCGGCGAGCAGCATCGCCTCGGCCTCGGGTGTGAGCCGGCTGTCGCTGCCCTCGCGCCAGTAGAAGAAGTCGGTCAGGGCCTCGACGTAGAACTCGGCCCATGCCGGGTCGTTGTCCCGGGTGTTCTGATGCAGGTGGAAGAGGCATCCGGCGGCGTCGCGGTCGATCCTGCCGTCCTGGTAGATGGCGCGGCGCAGCTGCAGCACGGCCTCCGCGCTGACGCGCCCGTCGACCAGGATCTGTGCCTTGAGCGGCCCGAGCTCGCCCGGCCAGCGACTGCCCATTGCGATCACCATGCGGTTCGTGCAATGGACCATTGTGAGCCGCGGTCGTCCTAAGAAATCGCTAACGGCGCGGCGTAGGAGGGGGCAGAGGACATGAGCTGGCAGCCGGCGACCGATCACCAACCGCAGCCAGGCCGTGCGTCTGCCGAAGGCGGTCGCCTTCCCGGAGGACGTGCATCAGGTCGAGATCGTCAAGATCGGCCACAGCCGGCTGATCAGCCCGGTGGGCAAGCGGTGGGACGATCTGTTCGCGCACGGGCCCCGCGCCTCCGACGACTTCATGAGCGAGCGCAGCCAGCCCGCGGTGGAGGAGCGTGAGCCGCTCTGATGCTGGGCTACATGCTGAACACGGTCGACCGGGTCATTGCGGCTCACTCGTATATCCCAACGCCATATACGTAAGGTTCGTCGATTCGCGCGCCAAGCCGAGAAGAAGTTGTTGCCGGATGGGCTTTCCGACCCTCTCGCCGGAGGTCCGCCCCTGGAGCTGAGACTCGAGCTGGCAAGGACCCCGGGTCGAACGGCCGTCGCGGCGCGAGCGCCGGTCAGCTCATCCAGTTGCCGCCGTCGACGTTCAGCGTCTGCGCGACGACGTAATCGGCATCGGCGGAGGCGAGGAAGAGCGCGGCGCCGGTGAGATCGTCGGGCCGGCCCATGCGGCCGTAGGGCACGGCCTCGCCCACCTGCCGCTTCTTCTCGCCGGCCGGCAGGCCCTCGTACTTCGCGAACAGGGCGTCGACCTGGTCCCACATCGGCGTGTCGATCACCCCGGGCGCGATGCCGTTGACGTTGATCCCGTGCTCGATCAGCGCCAGCCCGGCCGACTGGGTCAGGCTGATCACCGCCGCCTTGCTGGCGCAGTAGACCGCGACCAGCGCCTCGCCGCGGCGCCCGGCCTGGCTCGCGAAGTTGATGATCTTGCCGCCGCGGGCCTGCCTGACCATCTGCGCCGCCACCGCCTGCAGGGTGAACAGCAGCCCCTTCACGTTGACCGCGAACTGCTTGTCGTAGCTCACCTCGGTGATCTCGAGCAGCGGCGCCATGTCGAAGATGGCGGCGTTGTTGACCAGGATGTCGATGCCGCCGGCGCGCCCGACCATAGCTTCGACCATGGCATCGATCGAATCCCGTCGCGTCACGTCCAGTCGCACCGCGAACGCGCCGCGCCCGATCTCGACCGCGAGCGCCTCCGCCTCGTCCGCCAGGATGTCGGCCACCGCGACCTGCGCCCCCTCGTCGGCATAGCGCCGGCAGATCGCAGCACCAATGCCGCGCGCGCCGCCGGTGACGACCGCGACCTTGCCCTCGAGCTTCATGCGTCTCTCCTCACCAGCAGGTGTAGCCGCCATCGGCGAGCACGATGCTGCCGGTGAGCAGGCTCGACGCGTCGGACGCGAGGAACAGCACGACCGAGGCGATCTCGTCCGGCTGACCGACCCGGCGCATCGGCGTCATCTCGAGCCAGGTCGGATACATGCTCTGATCCTCCATCCCGAAGCGGGTCAGCGGCGTCTCGATGTAGGTCGGCGCCACCGCATTGACCCGGACGCCGCGCTCGGCCCACTCGGCCGCCAGCGACCTGGTCAGGTGATGCACCGCGGCTTTGGAGGCATTGTAGAACGACTGCGGCTGGGGCTTGTTGACGATGAACCCCGACATCGAGCCGACATTCACGATCGAGCCTTTGCCGTGCTCGAGCATCCGCCGGCCGAAGGCGCGGCAGCACCAGAACAGGCCGTTCAGATTGACGTCGATGTGAAACGACCAGTGCTCGTCGCTGGTGTCCTCCGCCCGCACGTTGCTCCTGGCCACGCCGGCATTGTTGACCAGCACCGCGACGGGCCCGTGCTCCCGCTCGATCCGCGCGCAGGCGTCATCCACCTGATCCGACTTAGTGACGTCCACGGGCACCCAGGCGGCGCTGAGCCCGCGCCCGCCGAGCTCCTGGACCGCGCTCTCGGCGCGCTCGGGCAGGAGCTCGGCCACGATCACCTTGGCGCCCGCCTCGCCCAGCGCCTGCGCGCTCGCGAGCCCAATGCCCTGGCCGCCGCCGGTGACGACCGCGACCCGACCGGAGAGGTCGTATTTTTTCATGTACATTTCAATCTCCGGTTGTTGTATGGACCCAGACATGCCGACGGTGCTGCGATGGCGGGGCTACCGCTTTCACTTCTACAGTGACGAGACCGGCGAGCCGCCGCACATTCATGTGCGGCGAGACGACAAGATGCTTAAGATCTGGCTGAGCGATCTGACGATCACCGTGAACTATGGCTTTGCTCAGCATGAGATCAACGCCATCATCGGTAAGGTGTCCGAACAACGCGAAACGCTCTTGGAAGCCTGGCATGCGCATTTCAACCAAAGTCGCTGACCAGCGGATCGACCGGATCACCTTCGGCGAGCGCACGATGAGCGTCGCCCTCCTGGATGGGCGGGTGCTCACCCTGCCGCTCGAGTGGTACCCACGTCTGCTCAACGCGACGCCGGAACAGCGGGAAAACTATCGGATCGAGACGCCCGGCGACTGCGTCCACTGGCCCGACGTGGACGAAGACCTGCACGTTGACGGCATGCTCAAGGGCGTGCCTGCGCCTGGCTATAGAGCGCCCGCCCAAGCTTGAAGTGCCCCTCGATTCCATCGGCCGCGCGGATCAGCTCGCCTTGCGCGCGGTCGGCCGCTTCATGTCCGCGAGCGGGTGGCGCCGCGCGCGCGGGATCGCAGCCCCCGTGCGATCGAACAGATGGCAGGTCTCGGGACCGACCTCGATGCCGATACGATCGTGCACGCGGGTCGGGATCTCGCCGTCGGCCTGGACCACGAGCATCAGCTCGGGCATGACCTGCAGATAGAGGTACGTCTCGCCGCCGAGCCGCTCGGCGACCAGCACCTCGCCCTCGATCTGGCCCTGCTCGGTAGGCCGCAGGTGCTCCGGCCGGACGCCCAGCGTCAGCGCATCGCCGGCCCGCACGCGCCCCGGCTGCACCGGGACGGTGAGGGCGCCACCGCCGGGCAGCGCGACCGTCACGCCCTGCTCGCCCACCGCGCTCGCCGTCGTCTCGATGAAGTTCATCTTGGGCGAGCCGATGAACCCGGCGACGAACAGGTTCTCCGGGTGGTGGTACAGCTCGAGCGGCGTTCCGGCCTGCTCGATCACGCCCTCGCGCAGGACCACGATCTTGTCCGCCATGGTCATGGCCTCGACCTGGTCGTGGGTGACGTAGATCATGGTCGCGTTCAGCCGGTCGTGCAGGCGGGCGAGCTCGATGCGCATCTGCACCCGCAGCGCCGCATCGAGGTTCGAGAGCGGCTCGTCGAACAGGAAGACCCTGGGCTCGCGCACGATGGCGCGCCCGATTGCCACCCGCTGCCGCTGCCCGCCCGAGAGCTCGCGCGGCTTGCGGGCGAGCAGCTGCTCGAGCTGGAGCACACGCGCCGCCTCCTCGACCTTGGCGTAGCGCTGCGCCTTGGGCACGCCGGCGAGGCGAAGGCTGAACGCCATGTTGTCGGCGACGCTCATGTGCGGGTAGAGCGCGTAGGACTGGAACACCATCGCGAGCCCCCGCTCGGCCGGCGGCACGTCGTTGACCCGCTCGCCGTCGATCATAAGCTCGCCCGAGGTGATCTCTTCCAGCACGGCGATCATGCGCAGCAGCGTGGACTTGCCGCAGCCCGAGGGGCCGACGAAGACCACGAACTCGCGATCGTCGACCTCGAGGTCGACGCCCTTGATGACATCGACCGGGCCGAAGCTCTTGCGGATGTCTTTGAGGTTGAGGGTCGCCATCGCGAATTGGTCCTCTACTTGACGGCGCCGAAGGTGAGCCCGCGCACGAGCTGGCGCTGGCTCATCCAGCCCAGGACCAGGATCGGCGCGATCGCCATCGCAGAAGCTGCCGAGAGCTTGGCCCAAAACAGGCCCTCCGGCGCCGAGAAGGAGGCGATGAACGCCGTGAGCGGGCCGGCGGTGGCGCCCGTGAGGTTGAGGCTCCAGAAGGCCTCGTTCCAGCACAGGATGATCGAGAGCAGCGCCGTCGAGGCGATGCCCGGCACCGCGAGCGGCATGAGCAGGAAGATCACCTCCTGCCGCGGGCGGGCACCATCCATCCGACCGGCCTCGAGGATGTCCTTGGGCACTTCCTTGAAAAACGTGAACAGCAGCCAGACGATGATCGGCAGGTTCATGAGCGCGAAGACCACGATCAGGCCGGTGCGCGTGTCGAGCAGGCCGAGATCGCGGAAGATCAGGTAGATCGGCACCAGCACGCCCACCGGCGGCAGCATCTTGGTCGAGAGCATCCAGAGCAGCGTGCCGCGCGTCCGCTTGGTCGGGAAGAACGCCATGGCGTAGGCCGCCGGAATGGCCAGCAGGAGGCCGAGCAGGGTGGCGCCGAAGGAGATCACGACGCTGTTGGA
>CAZXYL010000877.1:0-2298 GCA_964644915.1 uncultured Geminicoccaceae bacterium | reverse complement strand
AGTGTCGCCCTGCCCGTCGCCCCAGGTCAGAGCCGATGCCATGCCGCCGCGCGTGCCCCCTGCCGCCGCCACCGCCGAGCGAGGCGACCGCCTCGGCTGGCTGCTCCTGATCCCGCTCGGCTGCCTGATCCTGGGCCAGGCGCTCCTCGCGCACAAGGGCATCCTCCCGGTGCTCGACGGCGGGCTCGCCGACCCGGACAGCTACATGCGCCTCAACCGCGTGCTCCATCTGCACGCGACCGGCGAGTGGTTCGATGCCACCTACCCCAGGATCAACCCGCCGCACGGGCACGTCCAGCACTGGACGCGGCCGCTGGACGCGCTGCTCCTGGCCGGCGCGTGGCTGCTCGCGCCTTTCCTCGGTTTCCGGACCGGCCTGCACGTCTGGGGCGTCCTGTTCAGCCCGATCTGCCTCGCACTTTCGATCCTGGCGCTGAACTGGGCGACGGCGCCGGCGCTCGATCGCGACGCCCGCCTGATCGCGTGCCTGCTCCTGCTGCTGCAGCCGGCCGTGGTGGCGTACTCCAGCCTCGGGCGGCCGGACCATCACGGCCTGCTGTTCCTGCTTTTCATTCTGACGATCGGGTTCACCGGGCGGCTCCTCCTGCACCAGGCCTCCCGCTGGACACCGGTCGCCGCCGGCGCCGTCGCGGCCCTCGGCCTCTGGGTGAGCACCGAGAGCCTGATCATCCTGGCGAGTGCTTTGGCCGTGCTCGGCCTGTACTGGCTGGCGGGCGATCGAGCCCTCGCCGCCCAGTCGGGCAGGCTCGCGGGCTGGACCACGGCCTTTCTCGCCCTGGCCCTCGTCCTGGAGCGTGGCGCCGCTGACATTGCCGCGGTCGAGACCGACCGCCTGTCCGTCCTCCACGTCACGCTGTTCGGGCTGATCGCTCTCTTCTGGGGTGCGGTGATTGCCCTGGAGCGATCCGCGGGCGCCAGCCCGTGGCGCCGCATCCTGTCGGCCGGGGCCGGTGCCGCGACCGTAGCGCTGGCCCTGGTGCTTCTCTTCCCCGACGTCCGGCAGGGGCCGCTCGGGGAAGTCGACCCTCTCTACAAGGAGCTGCGCTTCGAGCGCATCCTGGAGGTGCAGCCCCTGGTCGCGCCGCATCAGGTCGCGGCCGGGGCTTATGCGGCGATCTCCAGCCGCCTCATCCAGTCGGTGGGCATCGCCGTCCTGGCACTGCCCTTCCTGGTCCTGCTCCTTGTGCCCCGGAGCGATTTGCGGCAGCGCTTCTGGGTGACGATCGCGGTGCCGCTGGCGCTGTTCCTGCCGCTCGCGGTCTGGCAGATCCGCTGGTCGGGTTACGCCCAGATCCTGCTGGTGATCCCGTATGGCGCGCTGATCGGCCTGGCGCTGGCCGAAATCGGACGGCTGAGGCTGGCCGGGCACTGGCGGGTGCTGGTCCGGTCGCTGGTCCTCATCGTGGCGACCTTCTGGCCCGTCGCGGCGATCGCGGCGCTGCCGAAGCAGGAAGTCAGGAGCGCCGATAAGGCATGCCCGCTGTCGGAAATTGCGACGTGGCTGAATCAGCTCGACTCCGGGCCGAAAACCGTGCTGGCGCTGGCCGATTACGGCCCGGAGCTGCTCTACCGCACGCCGCATCGCGTGCTCTCGATCCCGAACCACCGGCCGCAGCCCGGCTTCACCACCAGCTACCGGACGCTCAGCACGACCAGCGAGCGGGTGGCGCGCGTACACGTCGCCCGTAGCGGCGTCGACTGGATCCTGCTTTGCCCGAACCGCGCGGAACAGAACATGTTCGGCGGCGGGTGGCCGGATGCGAGCTTTTACGGGCAGCTGCTGGACGGCGTGCCGCCGCCGTGGCTACGCCCGATAAAGGCTCCCGATGCCATCGGTGACCGGGCGCGCCTGTTCGAGGTGCGCCGCGATCCCGTCCGTTACCGATCCGCGCTCGACCATTGAGCCCGATGCCGACGATGTCGGGTAAGACGCTGATCATCCAGATCCCGTGCTTCAACGAGGCCGCCACCCTTGGCCTGACGCTGCGCGCTCTGCCCCGCTCGGTGCCGGGTTTCGAGCGGGTCGAATGGATGGTGGTCGACGACGGCAGCACCGATGATACCGCTGCGGTGGCAAGCGCCGCCGGGGTCGATCACATCGTGCGCCTGCCGCGTAATCAGGGCCTCGCGCGGGCGTTCGCCGCCGGGCTCGAGGCGGCGGTGCGCGCGGGCGCCGACGTCATCGTCAACACGGACGCGGACAACCAGTACTGCGCCGACGACATCCCGAAGCTCGTCGCGCCGATCCTCGCGGGCGAGGCCGACCTCGTGATCGGG
>CAZXYL010000876.1:0-10206 GCA_964644915.1 uncultured Geminicoccaceae bacterium | reverse complement strand
GGCGATGCGTTCCGCGGTGGTGAAATCCGGGTTGCGCAGGGCGATGCGGACCCGCTCGAGCTGGTCGAGGTCGAACTCGACCTCGCGCTCGACGATGCCGCCGGCCGCGATCCTGGCCGACGTCGGCACGCCGCGGGTGATGCTCTCCGCCTCCCCCTGCGCGGAGAAGCCGCCGACCGCGAGCTGGCCCTGGGCCACCGCATAGGCCTCGCCGTCGGCGCCCAGGAGCGGCGTCACCAGGAGCGTGCCGCCCTGAAGCGACTTGGCGTCGCCCAGAGCGCTGACCGAGACGTCGAGCCGGGAGCCCTGCCGGGCGAACGGCGGCAGCGTGGCCGTGACCATGACGGCGGCGACGTTCTTGGTCTTGAGGTCGCCGCCCCGGGTGGCGACGCCCAGGCGCTCGAGCATGGACTTGAGGCTCTGCGCCGTGAACGCGGAGTTGCGCAGCGAATCGCCGGTCCCGTTCAGGCCGACCACCAGGCCGTAGCCGACCAGGAGGTTGTCGCGCACACCCTCGAAATCGGTGATGTCCTTGATCCGCGAGACGGCTCCGGCCGGCGCCGCAATGAGGACCACGAGCAAGAGCGCGAGCAGCAGCACGGGGCCCGCGTCGCCCGGCAGGTCGCGAAATCGTCGCACGGCGCCTCTCATCCTCGCATCCTCCGGACACGAACCAAGCCAGAGCCGTGCCAACCGGCATCGCCGCCGCCAAGTCCTTGTTCCAGCGTCGTTTCCGGCCTTCGCGCCACAGCGAGGATCCCACCGCGGGGGGCAAAGCTTGCCAGTGGCCCGGCAAGAGTTGCCGGGGGCCGCGCGTCCTGCCCGGCGGAAATCGGCATCGTTAACCAGGACTTGACCTTGCCCGCGGCAGTCTTCGACCCTCCCGCTGCGAGCAGGTCATGAAGATCACGCCCACCACTCGAACCATCACGCTTTCGCGCCGCCCCGGCACGAACGGCGCCAAGGGCGCGGATGCAGGGGAGCCGTTCGCCAGGCACCTCGAGGAGAAGCCCGCTGCTTCGGCCGCGCAGGCGACGACTCCGCTGAACGCGCTCGGGGGCGTGCTCGCGGTGCAGGAGGTCGCGGCCAGCGGCGGGGGCGGGCGGGCGGTCTCCTATGGCCACCGGCTTCTGGACGAGCTGCACGAGCTGCGGCTCGCGATGATCGACGGCTGGCTTCCGGAACGGAGCCTGCGCCGGCTGGCCAGGCTGGTCGGGCAGGCACGCGGCGAGGTCGACGACCCGCGGCTTGCCGGCGTGCTGGACGAGATCGAGGTCCGGGCCGCGGTGGAGGCGGCGAAGCTCGAGCGCGAGCGGTCCTGACGCCGGGACTCAGCCCTCGCAATGGCGATCGCGGGTCGGTTGCATCTCCGGCGACTACGTAGGCGCGGAAAAATGCTATCTCTCCTGATCGTCCCCGTTGGTCGAGTGCGGGAGGGGGCCATGCGACCGAGGCTACGGGTGATCGCCGCCCTGCTGGTGCTGGGTCTGCTCGCACCGGCGGGTGCGCTCGCCGATCAGAACGATCCGCGGCTGGAGCGGCTGTTCACCCGGCTCCACGCCACCACCAGCCGGGCTGAGGCCAGGTCGATCGAACAGGAGATCTGGCGGGTCTGGCATCGTGCCGCGGATCCCGCGGTGAACCGGCTGATGGCGGAGGGGGTCAGGGCCATGGCGCGCCGTGACCTCGCGCAGGCCCTGGCCCGCTTCGACCGGCTGGTCGCCCAGGCGCCGGACTTCGCCGAGGCGTGGAACCGGCGCGCCACGGTGCACTACATGATGGGCGACTACCGGGCGTCCGTGGCCGACATTCAACGCACGCTAACACTCGAGCCGCGCCATTTTGGCGCGCTCTCCGGGCTCGGCCTGATCTACGACGGGATCGAGCGGCCGGGCGCGGCGCTGCGCAGCTACGAGGCGGCGCTCGAGATCAACCCGCACCTCGAGGGGACGCGGGAGCGGATCGAGGAGCTGCGCCGAAAGGTCCAGGGCCGCGCGACGTGATGCGATCGGACGCGCGCCGCCGGGCGCTCTGCCGCATGAGCCCCGGCAACGAGACCCAGCACGAGAGCGCCGCGTGGTGAACGACGAGCCCCGGGCAGAGCGCGAATCGGCGCTCGTCGCCGTGCGCGAGGGCGACTATCTGCTGGTCGAGGTGGTCGGCGGCTGGGTCCTGCCGGCGCTGGAGCGCCTGGAGCAGAGCCGGCAGGCCCTGGTGCGCGGCGTGGGTGAGGGCGGCGGGCGCGCCCGCGTGGCCCTCGACCGGCTCGACGCCCTGGACACCAGCGGCGCCTGGCTGCTGCTCCAGCTCGAACGGGAGCTCGCCGCGCGCGGCTTCGAGGTCGAGTTCGCCGGCGCCCGGGGCGGGCACGCCTCGCTGCTCGCCGAGGTCCGCCGCGCCGCCCCCCAGCCGGCGACGACCCCGGAGCCGCCCGGTGCCCTCACGCGACTGGTCGCGGAGGTGGGCAAGGGCACCATCGACGCCCTCGAGGGCGGGCGGCAGATGCTCTCCTTCTTCGGCCAGATCATGATCACGCTCGGCCGGGCGCTGGTGCGGCCGCGGCGGTTGCGTCTGACCTCATTCGTGCACCATCTCGAGCAGACCGGCGTCGACGCGCTGCCGATCGTCGGCCTGATCTCGTTCCTGATCGGCATCGTGCTCGCCTATCAGGGCGCCGACCAGCTGCGCACCTTCGGCGCCGAGATCTTCACCATCGACCTGCTCGGCATCGCGATCCTGCGCGAGATCGGCATCCTGCTGACCGCGATCGTGGTCGCGGGCCGCTCCGGCAGCGCGTTCACGGCCCAGATCGGCACGATGCAAGTGAACGAGGAGGTCGATGCCCTGCGCACACTCGGCCTCGACCCGGTCGAGGTGCTGGTCCTGCCGCGTCTTCTGGCCCTGGTGATCGCGCTGCCCTTGCTTACTTTCTTCGCGAACATCATGGCACTGTTCGGCGGCGGGCTGATGTGCGCCTTCGTGCTCGACATCGGGCCCCGCCAGTTCCTGAACCAGCTGGACGCCGCCGTCACGCCTGAGATGTTCCTGGTCGGGATGAGCAAGGCGCCGGTCTTCGCTTTGCTGATCGCGATGGTCGGCTGTTACGAGGGCCTGAACGTCAGCGGCAGCGCGGAGAGCGTGGGCCGCAGGACGACCCAGGCCGTGGTGGAGAGCATTTTTCTGGTGATCGTGTTCGACGCCGTCTTCTCGGTCATGTTCTCCTACCTGGGAGTGTGACCCGGGTGCCCGAGAGCGTGATCCGCGTGCGTGGCCTGGTCACCCGGTTCGGGGACCAGCTGATCCACGACGGCCTCAACCTCGATGTCCACCGGGGCGAGGTGCTGGCGGTCGTGGGCGGCTCCGGCAGCGGCAAGTCGGTGCTGCTGCGCGCCATCATCGGGCTGCTCCGGCCGAGCGAGGGACGCATCGAGGTGCTCGGCCGCGATCTGGCCGAGGTCGGCGATGCCGAGCGCCATGAGCTCCGGGCGCACCAGGGCGTCCTGTTCCAGCACGGCGCGCTGTTCAGCTCGCTCACCGTCTGCCAGAACATCCAGGCGCCCCTGCGCGAGCGTTACGAGCTTTCGGAGCCGCTGCTCGAGCAGATCGCGGGCCTCAAGCTGGCGCTCGCGGGTCTCGCGCCCGATGCGGGCCGGAAATATCCCGCCGAGCTCTCCGGCGGCATGCGCAAGCGGGCGGCGCTGGCGCGCGCGCTGGCGCTGGATCCCGAGATCCTGTTCCTGGACGAGCCGACCGCCGGTCTCGACCCGATCGGCGCTGCCGAGTTCGATCGGCTGATCCGCGAGCTGCAGCAGAGCCTGGGGCTCACGGTGTTCATGGTGACCCACGATCTGGACACGCTGGTCGCCATCTGCGATCGCATCGCCGCCCTGGTGGATGGACGCGCCGTAGTTGGTACGCTGGAAGAGCTGTACAACCTTGACCATCCCTGGCTGCGCGCCTACTTCCACGGGCCACGGGGCCGGGCCGCCCGGCAGGCGCGCGCGGCAGAAAGGGTTTAGCTTTGGAAGTCCGGGCCAGTTACCTGCTCGTGGGCGCGGTCGTTCTCGCCCTGCTCGCCGGGCTTGCGGGGTTCAGCGTCTGGCTGGTGCGGGCGGACGTCGATGCCGCCTCGATGCGTTACCAGATCGCGTTCGAGGGCTCCGTGACCGGGCTCCAGCGAGGCGGGCAGGTTCAATACCGCGGCGTCCCGGTCGGCCGGGTCGCTGACATCCGCATCGATCCCGAGAACGTCGAGCAGGTGCTGGTCACGGCCGAGATCGAACGGCACACGCCGATCAAGGCGGACACCATCGCCACGCTCGAGATGCAGGGCATCACCGGCATCGCGTATGTGCAGCTGCGCGGCGGCACGCAGGAAAGCCCGGTGCTCGCCGACGTCGCGGAGCAGTGGCCGCCCCGCATCCGTTCGCGGCCGTCGGCGCTGGAGCAGGTCTTCGAATCCGGGCCCGAGCTGCTGGCCGAAGGTCTCACCCTGATCGAGCGCCTCTCGCGCCTGTTCCAGGACCAGAACATCGCGGCGCTCACCGCCACCCTCCAGAACGCCGAGACCTTCTCCCAGGCGCTCGCCGGCCAGTCGGGCGAGGTCGAGACACTGGTGGCCAGCGCCGCGGGCGCTGCGCGCGGGGTCGAGGAGGCGAGCGCGGAGCTGACGCAGCTGGCGAGCGAGCTGCGCCAGCTCACGGGCCAGCTCGACGGCGGCATGGGCACCGTGGGCGAGGATGTCGTCGCGACCCTCACCGAGCTCCGCAACGCGGCCAGCGGGCTCGGCGCCGCCGCCAGCGAGCTCGATATCTTGATCAAGGGCATGGAGCAGCCGCTCAACGACTTCGCCGACACGGGCCTCTACGACTTCAGCCAGCTGGTCGGCGAGACCCGCGTCCTGGTCGCGGCCTTGAATCGCATCACCACCGAGTTCGAGCGCGACCCCGCCGGCTTCCTGATCGGCAGCGGCACCGGGGGCTTCCGGGCGGAATGAGCCGGCGCCTGCACACGAACGCGCTGGTCGCCCTGGCCTTGTGCGTCCTGCTCGGTGCCTGCGCCGCGCTCGAGCTCGCCACGCGTCAGCCGCCGCGGCTGTTTCAGGTCACGCCCAAGAGCACCTTCCCCGACGATCTGCCGGAAGTCGACAGCCGCCTCGCCATCGAGGTGCCGACCGCCACCGCCGGGCTCAACACCGCACGCATCGCGCTGCGTCCGACGCCCACCACGTTCGACTACTACGCCGGCGCGAGCTGGGTCGACGTGGTGCCGGTCATGGTCCAGAACCTGCTCATCGAATCCTTCGACAACACCGACCGCATCGACGTCATCGGGCGCGAGGTGGTGGGCGTGCGCGCCGATTACGCCCTGCTCCCTCACATCCGCGAGTTCCAGGCGGAGTACGAGCAAAGCGGACTGCCCACGATACGCGTGCGCCTGCAGGCGAGGCTGGTGGAGCTGCCACGGCGCACCTCGGTCGCATCGACCTCGACCGAAGCCGTGGTGAGGTCGCGGGATTCGTCCGTGGACGCCATCGTGCGCGCGTTCGACGAAGCGTTCGGCGCCGCCACGCGCGACCTCGTGGTCTGGACCATGCAGCAGCTGGCGGAGCCCACGGGCTAGGTGGACCCGCGCCGCGCTTGACGGTCCTCGCACCTCTGCCTAAAATCATCTTAGGTGATAAGATACTTGACGCGAGGACAATCGCCCAGGGTCGCGGTCAGTGCATAGCAGCTATGCACTATCGCTTCGATATAGCTCTTGCCGATACGTATCGGACCGATACATTCCGGTCCTCGCGTGAATCCAGGAAGCGATCATGGACGTCAGGACCCTCTGCCTCGGCGCGCTGACCGAGGGCGACAAGACCGGCTACGAGATCAAGCGGACGTTCGAGCAGGCCTTCAACCACTTCTTCGGCGCCGGCTACGGCTCGATCTATCCGGCACTCGCCGACCTCACCCGCCACGGCCTGGTGACCTGCGAGACGGTGGAGCAGGACAAGCGGCCGGACAAGAAGGTCTACAGCCTGACGCTCGAGGGCCGGCGGGTCCTGCTGCGCGAGCTCATGGCCACGCCGCCCCGGCACAAGGTGCGCTCGGAGTTCCTGGTGCTGATGTATTTCGCGCACCTGCTGCCGCCCGAGCGCGTGGCCGAGATCATCGACGACATGATCCGGCACTGGGAGCCGGTGGTGGCCGAGATCGAGGCCTGTGCCGACAGCCCCACGATGGCCGACGGCCGGCCCGCGACGCCCGGGATGCGCTTCGCCGCCGGCTACGGCCGCGCGGTGCTGGGCGCCGCCCTGAGCTATGTGCGCGAGCACAAGCAGGAGATCGTGCGCGAGATCGCCGGCAAAGCCGGGGAGCGAAAGCCGGAGCCCGTCCTCGCTGCGGAATGAAATCATGCGCCTCAAGACGTCCCACCTCATCGCCGGCGGGCTCGCGCTGGCGCTCGCCGGCTGGCTGATCTCGGGCCAGCTCGGGGCCGGTGATCCCGCACCGGCGGCAACGCCTGCGGCGCAGTCCGAGGCGCCGGCGCCCTCGGTGCGTGTGCGCGAGGTGCAGGCCGAGCCGGTCGAGCAGGTGCTCGTGATCAACGGCAAGACCGAGCCCGCCCGCGCCGTCGAGCTCCGCGCCGAGACCGACGGCCGGGTGGTCGAGATCGGCCCCGAGCGTGGCGCCCGGGTCGAGCAGGGCGAGCTGCTCTTCAGGCTCGATCCGCGCGACCGCGCCGCCCTGGTCAGTCAGGCCGAGGCGACGCTGCGCCAGCGCGAGCTCGAGGCCACGGCGGCGGAGCAGCTCGGCGAGCGGGGCTTCCAGGCGGACACCCGGGTCGCCGAGGCGCAGGCGGCGCTCGAGGTCGCGCGGGCTGCGCTCGAGCGGGCACGTCTCGACCTCGCGCACACCGAGATCCGGGCACCCTTCGATGGCATCCTCGAGACGCGCCCGGTCGAGATCGGCGACTTCGTCGACGTCGGCGATGCGATCGCGCGGGTGATCGAGCAGGACCCGTTCGTGGTCACGGGCCAGGTCGCGGAGCGCGAGGTCGGCCGGCTCGCCGCGGGCATGCCGGGCGAGGCACGCCTGGTCACCGGTCAGACCCTGGAGGGGCGCCTGCGCTACGTGGGCAGCGAGGCCGATCCCGCCACGCGCACGTTCAAGGTCGAGCTCGAGGTCGAGAATTCGAGCGGCCGCTTCGCTGCGGGCGTCAGCGCCGAGCTGCGGATCGCCTATGAGCGCGCGCCCGCGCACCGGCTGCCGGCCTCTCTGCTGGCGCTCAACGATCAGGGTCAGCTTGGGGTGAAGGCGGTCGACGACGACGATCGCGTGGTCTTCCATCCCGCGCAGATCGTGCGTGCGGAGGCCGATGCCGTCTGGCTCGCTGGCCTGCCGGAACGGCTGCGGGTGATCACCGTGGGCCAGGGCTTCGTGCGCGGTGGCGACGAGGTCCGCCCGGTGCCCGAGGCACCCGGTTCCGAGAGCGGCCCGCTGGTAGCGGAGGGACGCGCATGAACCGGCTGATCGAGGCGAGCTTCGGCCGCTCCCGCACCGTCCTCCTGGGGCTCCTTCTGATCGTGATCGCCGGCGTCCAGACCTATCTCACGATTCCCAAGGAAGCGGATCCGGACGTCCAGCTGCCGCTGGTCTACGTGGCGATCCCCTACGAGGGCATCTCGCCCGAAGACGCCGAGCGGCTGCTGGTGCGCCCGGTCGAGCAGGAGCTGCGCGGGCTCGAGGGGATCAAGGAGATGCGCAGCTTCGGGGGCGAGGGCTCGGGCTCGATCACGCTCGAATTCGACGCCGGTACGGATATCGACAAGGCGCTTCAGGACGTGCGCGAGCGGGTCGATCAGGCCAAGCCCGACCTGCCCGCGGGCGCCGACGAGCCGATCGTGAGCGAGGTCAATCTGGCGCTGTTCCCGGTGCTGGTGGTGACGCTCGCGGGCGACGTGCCCGAGCGCACCCTCTTGGCCTATGCGCGCCAGCTCGAGCGGCAGATCGAGAGCCTGGCCAACGTGCTCGACGTCACGATCGCGGGCGAGCGGGAGGAACTGCTCGAGGTCATCATCGACCCGATGCTGGTCGAGAGCTACGGCTTCGATCTGGCCGAGCTGCTCGACCTGATCTCCCGCAACAACCGCCTGGTCGCGGCGGGCGCGCTCGATACCGGTGACGGGCGCTTCGGGGTCAAGGTGCCGGGCGTGTTCGAGACGCCGCAGGATGTCCTGAGCCTGCCGGTCAAGGTGGACGGCGACCGGATCGTGCGCCTGGGCGACGTCGCCGAGGTGCGGCGCACCTTCAAGGACCCCGAGGGCTTCGCGCGCGTCGACGGCCGGCCGGCGCTGGCGCTCGAGGTCTCCAAGCGCATCGGGGCCAACATCATCGATACCGTGGCGCAGGTGCGCGCGGTCACCGAGGCCGAGCGGCAGAGCTGGCCCGAGACCATCAGCGTGAGCTATCTGCAGGACAAGTCCGACAACATCGAGAGCATGCTCAAGGACCTGCAGAACAACGTGCTCTCGGCGATTCTCCTGGTCATGATCGTGATCGTAGCCGCGCTCGGCATCCGCTCCGCCGGGCTGGTGGGGATCGCGGTCCCGGGCTCGTTCCTGGCCGGCATCCTGGTGCTCGGCACCCTCGGGCTCACGGTCAACATCGTGGTCCTGTTCGCGCTGATCCTGGCGGTCGGCATGCTGGTGGACGGCGCGATCGTCGTGACCGAGCTCGCCGATCGCAAGATGGCCGAAGGCCTGCACCGGCGCGAGGCCTACAAGCTCGCCGCCCAGCGCATGGCCTGGCCGATTTCCGCGAGCACCGCGACCACGCTCGCCGCCTTCCTGCCACTCCTGTTCTGGCCGGGGATCGTCGGCGAGTTCATGAAGTTCCTGCCGATCACGCTGGTCGCGACGCTCACGGCATCGCTGCTCATGGCGCTGATCTTCGTGCCCAATCTGGGCGCCCTGGTCGGCAAGGCGGAGACCACCGACGCGCGGACCATGAAGCTGCTCTCCGCCGCCGAGGGCGGCGATCTCGCCCAGCTTCGCGGTCTGACCGGGGCCTACGTCCGCCTGCTCGGGCGGGTGCTGAGGCGCCCGGGCCTGGTGCTGCTCGCCGCGATCGCGATCGCGATCGGCTCGTACACGGCCTATGGCATGTTCGGTCGCGGGGTCGAGTTCTTCCCCGAGGTCGAGCCGGAGATGGCGCAGCTGCAGATCCACGCCCGCGGCGATCTCTCGGTCTACGAGCGCGACGCGCTGGTACGCGAGGTCGAGGAGCGCATCCTGGACGTCGCCGGGATCGATACGGTCTATGCCCGCTCGGCGGTCTCGTTCGAGGGCCAGGACATCGACGAGGACGTCATGGGCGTGCTCCTGCTCGAGTTCCACGACTGGCGCGAGCGCCGGCCGGCCAGGGAGATTCTGGGCGAGATCCGGGCGCGGACGGACGATCTCGCCGGCATCCGGCTCGAGATCCGCCGCGGCGAGGCCGGCCCGCCGGTCGGCAAGCCGATCCAGGTCGAGCTCACCTCGCGTCAGCCCGAGCGACTGACTCCCGCGGTCGAGCAGGTGCGCGCGTTCTTCGACCAGCTCGACGGGCTGGTCGACGTCGCGGACTCGCGCCCGGTGCCCGGCATCGAGTGGCGGGTCAGGGTCGACCGGGAGCAGGCCGGCCGCTTCGGGGCCGATGTCTCGGCGGTCGGCAGCGCCATCCAGCTGGTCACCAACGGCATCCTGATCGGCGATTACCGGCCGGACGATGCCGACGACGAGGTCGATATCCGGGTGCGCTTTCCGGAAGGCTACCGCTCGCTCGAGCAGCTCGACCGCCTGCGCGTCAACGGGCCGGGGGGCTCGGCGCCGATCAGCAACTTCGTGGTGCGCGAGCCGGCGCCCAAGGTCGGCACGCTGGAGCGGGTCGACGGCAAGCGCGTGCTCGAGGTCGCGGCTGACGTCGAGGACGGCGTCCTTGCGGACGACAAGGTGCAGGAGATCCGGGCCTGGCTCGCCCAGCAGCAGTTCGATCCGGCGGTCGAGGTGACGTTCAAGGGCGAGGACGAGGAGCAGCGCGAGGCCCAGGCCTTCCTGACGCAAGCTTTCGGCGTGGCGCTCTTCCTCATCGCCATCATCCTGGTGACCCAGTTCAACAGCTTCTACCAGGCGGGGCTGATTCTCACCGCCGTCGTCTTCTCGACCGTGGGCGTGCT
>CAZXYL010000875.1:0-3112 GCA_964644915.1 uncultured Geminicoccaceae bacterium | reverse complement strand
CGCGCCTGGCGGGCGCTGATCCCCTGGACCAGCACGCGCGTGGTGTGATCGAGCAGGATGCTCACGGGCTTCGCGTCCGCAGGGCGATACGGCGGACGGCGTCCTCGATCGAGGTCGAACCGTCATAGTACTCGATGCCCGGAAGCTCTGCGGCCAAGGCCTTCGCCGTGTCGTTCGCCGGGCCATCGAAGCGGAACACGACCGGGAAGCTCGCCGGATCGACGCCGAGCTCCTTGAGCGCCCGCATCACGCCGCGCACCTTGACGTCGATCGGGATGAAGTTGCTGATGTTGCCGCCGGCGATCAGGCCCTTGAGACCGGGCTTGGACAGGATCGCCTTGGTCGCGAGATACATCTTCTCCTCGACCCGGCCGGGCGTGATGTCGAAGGTGGTCGCGGGCCGGCCGCCGCAGCGCAGGATGGCATCGAACGCGAGCAGCCCGGCCCCGCCGCCCGTGACCATGAAGCCGATCTCGCCGTCCTCAAACTCGTTGAAGCGGATCGCCGAGCCCGGATCGGTGCGGTCGATTTCGCGCATCTCGCGCTCGAGCGGCGTGAACGGGCGCCAGCCGTTGGTGAGCTCGGGATCGGCGATGCCCTCGAGCTCGGGATGCCGGAAATCCGCCTGGTCGTCGAACACGATCACGCCCGACGGTGCGATCACCCTGCCCTCCCGGGTCACGGCGAGCGGGTTGACCTCGAGCGTCTGCGCGTCGAGCTCGCAGAACAGCCGATAAAGGCGCGCCACGACCTCCGCGGTCTCGACCATGACCCGGCCTTGCAGGCCGGCGGCTTCCGCGATCTCGCGCGCGGCGAACGGCGGCAGGCCCCGCGTCATGCTCACGCTGCGCTGGATCAGCTGGGCCGGGTCCCGCTCCAGGATCTGCTCGACCTCGATGCCCCCCAGTGCCGAGAACAGCACGAGCGGCTTGCGGCTCATGCTGTCGAAGGTGATCGCGACGAAGACCTCCCGCTCGATCTCGACCGGCGCGCTGACCAGGAGCTGCTCGACCGGGAAATGCAGGACGATGCTGCCGAGCAGCTCTTGGGCGACAGTGCGCGCCTCTTCGGGCGAGCGTGCCGTCCTGATGGCGCCCGCCTTGCCCCGGCCGCCGACCGGGATCAGCGCCTTGAGCACCGCGGCGCCGCCGAGCTCGCGCGTCGCCTCGGCCGCGCGCTCCGCGCTCGCCGCGATCCGGAAGGGCGGCACCGGGATGCGGCCGCGCTCGAACAGGTCGAGGGTGTGATGCTCCAGCAGTCGCGACATCAAGTCATCCGGCACGAGGTGCGGCCGTGTGCTCCATTACGTTCCCCTAGACCCGCAGCGCGATATCGGTCAACTGTCGACAGTTGGCGGCCGCCGGGCGGGGTCAACTCCTGCGAGCAGAGGAGCAGATGGCGCAGCCAGCGACGGCAGGGGCATCGGTCTTCAGGCGACTGGATTGGCGCGGCCTTCTGCTGGCGCTGGCGATCAGCGTGGCGGGCGGCCTGACCTTCAACTATTTCGATCTGCCCCTGCCCTGGATGCTCGGCGCCGCCTTCTTCACCACCGTCGCGACCCTCTCGGGCGTGCCGGCCACCATTCCGCAACGCCTGCGCAACGCCATGCTGATCGTGCTGGGCGTGCTGCTCGGCAGCTCGTTCACCGCCGAGGTCCTGCACGACGCCGATCGCTGGCTGCTGTCGCTCGCCGGCATCCTGCTCTACGTCGTGGTCGTGGGAGGGGCCGTATTCCTCCTGCTGCGCCGGCTCGCGGGCTACGATGCGCCGACCGCCTATTTCGCCGGCACGCCGGGCGGGCTCGCCGAGATGACCCTGATCGGCGGGGCCATGGGGGGTGACGAGCGCACGATCGCGCTCACCCATGCGCTGCGCATCGTGATCATCGTGTTCGTGGTCGCCTTCGGCTTCCAGCTGCTTGCGGGCTACGTGCCGCAGCAGCGCGACGCTCAGTACGTGCTCTTCGCCGACGTGCCGCCCTTCGATCTGCTCCTCCTCGCAGGCTGCGGCGTGCTCGGCGCGCTCGGGGCGCGCTGGCTGAGACTGCCGGCAGGCACCCTCCTCGGGCCCTTGATCCTCAGCGCCGCCGTGCATCTGACCGGGCTCAGCGAGGTGCCGCCGCCGACCGTGCTGGTGGCTGCGGCGCAGGTGATCGTGGGCGGTGCCATCGGCTGTCGCTTCTTCGGCGTCCACCTGATGCGCCTGTTGCGCACCGCGGTCGTGGCGCTCGGCTGTTCCGTGCTGATGCTGGCCGGCACGCTCGGCTTCAGCCTCGTCCTGGGGCCGCTCGCCGGGCTGTCGTTCGCGGCCCTGGTGCTCGCCTTCGCGCCGGGGGGCCTCGCCGAGATGGCGGTCATCGCGCTGGCGCTCGGCATCGACGTCGCGTTCGTCACCACCCACAACATCGTCCGGGTCCTCGCCATTCTCATGATCGCACCACTGGTGTTCCGGCTGATCGCCCGGCGGACGCCGCCGCCGCAGGCCTGAGGCGTCGCGGGCGGGCCGGGTTCCGGAGACTGTTGACAATCGACACTTCCCTGCGAGACTGGGGCCCATGCAGGATGTGGGATTTCCAGTCGTCTCCGCCATCGAGCTGCTGCGCACGCAGTCGCTGAGCGCGCTCGCGCAGCGCGAGATCGAGCGCATGATCATGAGCGGTGAGCTGGGGGCCGGCGAGCGGGTCAACGAGAACTCGCTCGCCGCCAAGCTCGGCATCAGCCGCGGGCCCATTCGTGAGGCCTGCCGCGCGCTCACCCAGGCGGGCCTGCTCGAGAGCTTCGTCAATCGCGGCGTGTTCGTGCGCCGGCTCGCGCTCGAGGAGGCGGCGGATCTGTACGACGTCCGGGCGAGCCTCGCCGGCTGCGCCGGTCGCCGGCTCGTGCCCGTGATCACGGCCGAGCAGCTGGGCGAGGTCGAGGCGCTGGTCGATCGTATGGCCGTGGCCGCCCGGGCCGGCGATGTCGACGCCTACTACCCGGTGAACCTCGAGTTCCACGACCGGCTCCTCTCCTGCTGCGGTAACCGGCGGCTCGCCGCGCTCTACCGGGGCGTCGCGAAGGAGCTCTCGCTGTTCCGCCAGAGCGGGCTCAACCAGCCCGGCGCGCTCGAGATC
>CAZXYL010000874.1:0-3551 GCA_964644915.1 uncultured Geminicoccaceae bacterium | reverse complement strand
CGTTCGGGTGCCGTTTGCCGAGCGGGCCTATCGCGAGCTTCGCCGCCGCATCCTGGACAACGAGCTGGCCGCCGGGACGGTGCTGCTCGAGCAGGAGCTGGCGTCGCTCCTGGGCATGAGCCGCACGCCCGTGCGCGAGGCGATGGTGCGCCTCGCCGAGGAGGGCATGGTGGAGATCCGCCCGCGCCACGGCATGCGGGTCCTGCCCGTCTCGGCCGACGACATGCAGGAGATCTACCAGGTCCTGACCGCGCTGGAGGCGGAGGCGGCGGAGGAGATCGCCCGCCGCGGGCTCCCGCCCGCAGAGATCGAAGCGTTGCGCGGTGCGGTCCTGGAGATGGAACTCGCCCTCGACGTGGACGATCTCGTGCGTTGGGCCAAAGGGGACGAGCGCTTCCATCGCCTGCTGCTCGAGAGCTGCCCGAACCGACGGCTGCGCGGCCTCGTCTCGCAGTTCTGGGACCAGTCGCACCGCGTCCGCATGCTGACCTTGCGCCTGCGGCCGAAGCCCGTGACCTCCAACGCCGATCACCTCGCCCTGGTCGAGGCGATCGAGCGCGGCGATGCCGAAGCCGCCCGCCGGATCCATCGCGAGCACCGGGTCCGCCATGGCCGCATGCTGGTCGAGATCCTGAAGACGCACGGGCTGACGCAGCTTTGAGCGCGCCCGGGCGGTTGGCGGCCCTGCCTTCGCCAGGGTGGGCGAACTCGCCGACGCCGAGCGGATCAGCCGGCCCACTTGCCCAGCCCGTAGCCGCCAGATCAGGGATCTCCCGTGCCCGCGTCGGGGTTCCCCGCAACCAGATTCTTCGACCAGCGCCGCGGTGCCTCATGCCCAGGCGCCATCGGCGGCGCGCGGTCACGGCGACCGGCGGCCGATATCGTGCATCATCATGGCGGGTCCCGATCGTTGCCCTCGGCGACGATCTTCCCATCTAAGGGACAAGCACCTAAAAGGCTCGTGCCGCGCTCTGTCCGGAGCCGCCTTCAGCGTTCGACAGGAGACATGATGGATCGACCATTGATGCCAAAGGCGACCGCCGTGTGGCTGGTCGACAACACCAGTCTGACATTTGAGCAGATCGCCGATTTCTGCGGCCTGCACCCGCTCGAGGTGAAGGGCATTGCGGACGGCGAGGTCGGCGCCGGCATCCGCGGGCTGGACCCGGTGTCCGGCGGGCAGCTGACGCGCGAGGAGCTGGAGCGCTGCCAGAAGGATGCGCAGGCCCGGCTGCGCATGGCCCGGCCGGCGGCTGCGGACGTCAAGATCCCCAGGCGCCGGGAGCCCCGCTACACGCCGCTCTCCAAACGGCAGGATCGCCCGGATGCGATCGCCTGGCTGCTCCGCAACCATGCGGAGCTCTCCGACCAGCAGATCTGCAAGCTGCTCGGCACCACCAAGAACACCGTGAACGCGGTGCGCGACCGCACGCACTGGAAGAGCTCCGAGATCCGGCCGCGCGATCCGGTCTTGCTCGGCCTGTGCACGCAGGTCGATCTCGACCAGGCCATCGCCGTCGCGCGCGCCGCGCACTCTGAGCACGGCTCCACCGAGCACGTGGCCATGGCCGAGGGCCACGGCGACTGAGCCGGCCTGACCCGCTCGGCCACGACGGGGGCTAGAATCCGAACGTGCCGCCGATACCCAGGTCGATGCCCGGGATGAGGTCGACGCCGTAGGTCTGCCAGTAATCGTCCGGAAAGAGCTGGGCGCCGGTGCGCCAGAGCAGCCGCCGCGCCTCGCGGGTGTCCAGGCCGGACGCCGGGCTGCGCTGGCGCGCGACCCCGAGCGGCTCGTCCCCGCGGCAGAAGACGGCGAGCACCGCGAGCTCGCGCCCGGCCGGAGCGGTGGCGATCCGGTCCGGATCGGTGCAGGCCAGCGTCGCCGGGGGATCGCCCACGGGACCAAGCACCACGACCAGCCGCGGATCGGTCGTGACCGCGCGCGCCGGATCGGTCGTGAAGCTCGGCTCGAGGCCCGAGATGCCCCTGGCCAGCTCGGCGGTGACGATGGCATCGCGCGTCGCCTCGTCGACCCCGAACGGCTGGCCGCGGACCACGGCGAGGACGGGACCCGAGCGTGCCAGCTCCGCCAGGGCATGGCGCGCCGGGGACGGAGGCGGCCGCTCCCGCCGCTCGGCGCACGCGGCGATCAGAACGCAGCACACCAACGCGGCTGCGATGCGCAGGGGCAGGCCGAGCCGGCGCGCTCGGGCCGTAAACTCAGGCCTGATCGGCGTTGTGGTCCTCCGCGCTCACGAACTCCGGCTTGGCCTCGCTGCCCGCGCCGCTGATCCGCCAGTGTCGGCGCGACAGGAGCCTGCGATCGCGCTCGATCCACTTGGCGATCTGGCGCAGGGCCTCGGCGGCGCTGGTCGGCAAGGTGCCGGGGCTGACCAGCACCTTGAGCGGCACGTCGTCCGAGAGCTCGTGGTCGAGCTCGACCGAGAGGCCGAGGTCTTCGGAGCGGGCGGAGGGGTAGGCGTCGAAGCGCACGAACGGCTCCGGCTCCCTCATGGTGTACCGCTCCAGGAGGTGGTTCTTGCTGGGCGTGGCCGGCGGCGCCTCGAAGATGCCGCGCATCAGCCGCCGCTTGAGGGGCTCCGGCTGATTGTGGAAAATCTGCCGCGCGAGCCGCAGTGCGGCCAGCTCGCCCGAGCGCAGCGCCCGGTCGATCCGGTAGGCGAGCACGGAGTCCGCGCCCAGCTCCCCTGCGACCAGGGGCTGCAGCTCCTGAAGGAAGTGACGTAGAGCCCGCCGCTCCCCGACATAGCGCTCGCCTTCCATGCCCATGTGTGCCGCGCGTTTGGTGTTCTGTTAACCGGATGTTAGGACTTTGGGCGCCGTTCCACAATCGGCAATCCCCCGCGCCGGCCATCCCATGGGACGCGGGCCGGCATTCCATAGCTGGCGGCACGGGAGGGTAAGCCTCAGGACGGCTCGTCGAGATCCAGGCGCGGCGCGCGCGCCATCGGGTTGCGCGAGGGGCGGCGACGGGTCGCGACCGGCCCGGCGTCGAACAGGCCGGGCTGGTTGCCCCAGCCATCCCAGCCGGGCCGGCTCCGCCGCGCGAACAGCTCGAGGTAGGGGCCGGGCACCAGCCGCTCGATGCGCTCGTAGGCGGCATCGGGCTTGCGGGAGTGCTCGCGCCGGGGCGCGAGCAGGAGCTTGGGCACATCGCCCGCGAGGCGCTTGGGATGGCCGCGGGTGGCGAGCAGGCAGGGCTCCGGGTTGGCCCGGGTCCAAAAGCCGAGCCCGGTGAAGAAGTCGCGCTCCGAGTACAGCGGGCCGTTGCCGAGCGAGATCGGATCCGCGCTCTTGTTGAGCTTCACCCAGTAGAAGCCCACGGTCTTGTACGTGAACCCCCAGGCGGCCATCACCTCGAGCGCGCGGGGCAGCAGGGGATCCGTTGCCCACATGAGGAGCACCGCGTCGGGCGCCATCCAGTCCGCGACCGGGATCGCCTTGATCTGGTCGATCGAGAGGCAGTCGTAGTGCGCTTCGGCGCTCCGCCCCTTGCCCTTGTCGGAATAGGTCGAGAAGGTCCAGGG
>CAZXYL010000873.1:0-3285 GCA_964644915.1 uncultured Geminicoccaceae bacterium | reverse complement strand
GATCTCGGCCTCGAGCGATTCGAGGATCTGCTGGCCGCTCTCGCCGGTCAGCTCGATGAACCGGTCACGCGCCTGCTGCGCCCGCTCCCGGAACGGCTCGCGCTCCTCGTCGGAGAGCTCGATCATCTCGATGTCCGGCCGCTCCTGCTTGATGACCTCGAGCCGCTCCTGGTTGAACTCCTGCTGGACCTCGTAGATGTGGTCGGTGAGCTCGGCGACGACCTCCTGGACGAGCTGCTGCTGCTCCTCGGGCAGGCCGTTGAACCAATCGGCGCTGGTCACGACGGTGGTCACGAACTGGAACTCGCCGGCCCAGATCATGTAGTCGTTGACCTCGTAGAACTTCATCTCCTCGATCGCGAAGATCGGGTTCACCTGGCCGTCCACCATGCCGAGCTGCAAGGCGCCGTAGACCTCGCCGTAGGGCAGCGGCGTCGGGCTCGCGCCCATGGCCGAGTAGGCCTCGGTGAGCATCGGCGAGACCATGGTGCGCATCTTGAAGCCGCTGAGATCCTCCGGCGAGCGGATCTCGCGGTTGGCGGTCCAGACCATCTCGCCCTCGGGGTACATGGTGAGCAGCTTCAGGCCCCTCTGCTCGAGCGACTCGGCGAGCGGCCCATAGATGGTCTCGCTCTCGGCGAGGACCTGCTTGTTGACCTCGTTGTCCTCGGACAGAAGGTAGGGCACCGAGAACACCTGGACCTCCGGCACCATCGTGCCGAGATGCCCGGGCGACGCGTTGGCGAACTGGACGACGCCGTTGACCGCCAGCTCGGTGAGCTCGCCCGAGGTGCCGAGCGTCCCGTACGGGTAGACCTCGACCGTGATCTCGCCGTTCGATCTCTCCTCGATCAGCTCCTTGAAGCGCTGGGCCCAGGCGTCCTGGACGCTGCCCTGGATCTCCTCGATCGCGAAGCGCCATTCTTCGGCTTGGGCGGTCCCGGCAAGCGTGAGACCCAGGGCGGCCGCCGCGACCACCGTCAGTTTCGATGCCTTTCCTGGATTCATTGTCCGCTCCCTTGGAGAAAGCGCGAACCCGAAGAATCTCCCGCTCGGGAGGCGAGATTCCGGCCCGCGCCAAAGACTTGCTCGAAGGTCAAACTAGGGCGCCGGCCGCGGCGGGTCAAATCGGCGCTGCTCGGCCGGAGGGGTCGCGCACCAAGGCGCGCCGCGGCGCGGAGGTCATCGCAGCCTTGACATCACCTGCGTAGGGCTGAAGCATGGCCCACCTGGAGGGTTGAGCCAGCGCGTCGCCGAGGACGTGCCGACGAGATCGCGGCCCGTGCCGCCGGATCGGGCCTGGAGCGAAGCAGGGGGCGACGAATGGCGAGGCCAGAAGCGCCGACCGAACATCACGAGAACCCCAGGGCGCGGTCGGAGGGGCTGGCCGAAGAGGAAGCGAGGTTGGCAGTCCGGATCGAGGGCGAGGAGGTAGCGCCACCGCGGGGCACCGGGTCGTCCGGGATCGGCCGAGCCCTCAATCTGCTGGACGGCGGGATCGCCCGGTTCGAGGCCATCGTCCTCGCCTACGGCATCATCCTGATGGCGGTGAACTCGATCGCGAACGTGATCGGCCGCTTCGTCTTCAACCGCAGCCTCTATTTCGCCGAGGAGCTCAACCAGTTCCTGATCGTGCTCGTGACCTTCGTCGGGCTCGGCTACGCCGCGCGCAAGGGGCGGCACATCCGCATGTCGGCCGTCTACGATCAGCTCGGCGATCGGATGCGCAAGTGGCTGATGATCGTGATCGCCGCGTTGACCAGCGTCGTCATGTTCGTGCTCGCCTACTACTCCTACCGCTACGTGTCCGACGTCGCGCGCCTGGGCACGCTCACGCCATCGCTGCGCATCCCGCTGTACTGGACCTACGTCTGGGTCCCGGTCGGCTTCGTGATCACCGGGATCCAGTACCTGCTCACGGTGGTGCGTAACCTGCGCGAGCCGGACGTCTACATCTCCTACGAGCACGTCGACAGCTACGAGGAGGTCGATCACACCCCGAGCGGCCCGGAGCGGGTGTGATCGTGGTCCCGGTCGGCAGCGAGGGCGCCCTGGGAGGCAGCCGATGACCACGGCCATGGTCACGATCATGATCGTGCTGCTCCTCCTCGGCTTCCCGATGATGATCCCGCTGATCGCGGCCACCATGCTCGGCTTCTTCGTCTTCTTCGCCGGCATGAAGCCGGAGATCATGATCCAGCAGATGATCGGCGGGGTGAAGCCGGCGGCGCTGATCGCCGTGCCGATGTTCATCTTCGCCGCCGACATCGTGACCAAGGGCCAGGCGGCCGAACGCCTGCTCGATCTGGTCATGCGCTTCATCGGCCATGTCCGGGGCGGGCTCGCCATCACTACCGCGGCCACCTGCACGCTGTTCGGCGCCGTCTCCGGCTCGACCCAGGCGACGGTGGTCGCGATCGGCGGCCCCTTGCGCCCCAAGATGCTGCAGGCGGGCTACAAGGATTCCTTTGTGCTCGCGCTCACCATCAACGCGAGCGACATCGCCTTCCTGATCCCGCCCTCGATCGGCATGATCATCTACGGGGTGATCTCCGGGACCTCGATCGCCGAGCTGTTCATCGCCGGCATCGGCCCCGGGATCCTGATCCTCGTGATGTTTTCGCTCTATTCCTACGGCTACGCCATCTACCACAAGATCCCGACCACACCGCGGGCGAACTGGCGCGAGCGGGGGACGGCAACCTACCGGGCCATCTGGCCGCTGGGCTTCCCGGTGATCGTGATCGGCGGCATCTACACCGGCGTGTTCAGCCCGACCGAGGCCGCCTCGGTCTGCGTGCTCTACGCCATTGTCCTCGAGTGTTTCGTCTTCAGGGCGGTGAAGCTGCGCGAGTTGCCGGACATCGCGCTCTCCACCGGCCTGATCACGGCCGTCGTGTTCATCCTGGTGGCGGCCGGCGCCGCCTTCTCCTGGACCATCTCCTTCGCCCGCATCCCGCAGGAGATCCTGGGCGGGCTCGGCCTGGACCAGGCGGGCCCGATCATGGTCCTGGTCGCGATCGCGATCGCGTTCTTCGTCGCCTGCATGTTCGTCGACCCGATCGTGGTCATCCTGGTGCTCACCCCGATCTTCGCGCCGATCGTGAAGCAGGCCGGCCTCGATCCGGTGCTGGTCGGCACGCTGATCACCCTGCAGGTGGCGATCGGCTCGGCCACCCCGCCGTTCGGCTGCGACATCTTCACCGCGGTCGCAATCTTCGGGAGACCTTTTGTGTACGTTATCCGGGGCACGCCGCCGTTCATCCTCATGCTGCTGCTCGCCTC
>CAZXYL010000872.1:0-2233 GCA_964644915.1 uncultured Geminicoccaceae bacterium | reverse complement strand
CCGCTCAATCAAAGAAACCAACCGCATGGAGGCTACGATGGCGAAGAAAGCCCTGAAGGGCATTTCCGACATTCGACGGTTCTTCCATCGTAACGAAACCCCGATCTTCTTCATCAGCGCCACCAACTTCAACCTTTTGGGCATGGACGAGTGGTGCAAGAACTTCAAATTCATCTCCTATATCGATTGCTATGACGGCCGTCACCCGAACACCTTCGTGCCCAACGAGGCGCCGCATCCACAGTTCAACAGCATCGAGGACATCAACAACTACCTCCTGCAGCACAAGGAGGTGCTGGATTACATCCGCTCCTTCGGGGGCCGGCCCAAGGCGGTGTTCCTGATGTTCGACGAGGAGACGGAGCGGCTCGCGAGAGAGGCCGGCCTCAGGATCTGGTTCCCGTCCGCCCGGCTGCGCAACCGGGTCGACAACAAGATCAATACCGTGCGCATCGGCAACCAGGCGGGCGTGCCGAGCGTGCCGAACGTGCTCGCCCGGGTGCAGAGCTACGACGAGCTGCGCAGGGTCTCGAAGGAGCTCGGCCCCGATCTCGTGCTCCAGACTGCGTTCGGCGATTCCGGCCACACCACCTTCTTCATCTCGACCGAGCAGGACTGGAAGCGCCACGCGCACGAGATCACGGATGCCGGCGAGGTCAAGATCATGAAGCGGATCCGCTGCCGCGGCAGCGCGATCGAGGCCTGCGCCACGAGGCGCGGCACGATCGTGGGGCCGCTCATGACCGAGCTGGTCGGCTTCAAGGAGCTCACGCCCTATCGCGGCGGCTGGTGCGGTAACGAGATCTTCGCCGAGTCGTTTACCCCCGAGATCCGGCAGAAGGCGCGCGACCTGACCTTCCGCTTCGGCGAGCAGCTGCGCAGGGAGGGATATCGCGGCTACTTCGAGCTCGACTGGCTGATCGACAAGGACAATGGCGAGATCTACCTCGGCGAGCTCAATCCCCGCGTGACCGGCGCCAGCTCCATGACCAACCACGCCGCCTTCGCGCACGCCGATGCGCCGCTGTTCCTGTTCCACCTGCTCGAGTTCTCGGACGTGGAGTTCGAGCTCGACATCGACGAGCTGAACGCCCGCTGGGCCGACCCCGACAACATCGACAGCTGGAGCCAGATGGTCGTCAAGCACACCGACGACAGCACCGACCGGCTGGCGGAGACGCCGCAGAGCGGCATCTGGCGCTTGCGGGACGACGGCGAGGTGGACTATGCCCGCTTCGACTATCATCGCCGGGCGGTGGCGAGCGAGCGGGAGGGCTTTTTCCTGCGCATCAGCGCGCCCGGCGATTACCGCTACGAAGGCGCCGATCTCGGCATCCTGATCACACGCGGCCGCCTGATGACCGGGGGCTTCCGGCTCAACGAGCGCGCGCACCACTGGATCGAGGGCATGCGCACGCAGTTCTTGCCGCAGCGCGTGGCCGCCGTGCCCGAGGTCGCCCCGGCGCCGGCTGCGGGCGCGTTCAAGATCCTTTAGGAGTGCTATGGAGATCCTGTTCGAGGCGATCGAGGAGGAGCTTCCCGGAGCGAAATGGCAGGCGCTGTTCAAGGCCAGATGGCGCGCCTATCGGGCATGGTATCTCTCAGAGGGGATCGAGGCCCGGCCGACATATGTCGCCTGCCTGAACCAGCTGCGTCGGCACATGCCGGAGATCCTGCCGCTCTACGAGCGGCTGTGCGCGCTCGCCGGCGGCTCCGATCTCTCGGCCCGGTTCCTCAGCCTCTACCGCCCACCGCCCTACATCAGCGGCTGCTCGCAGGCGGTCTGGACCGGCGGTGAGCCGGTCCTGATCCGCAACTACGATTACAGCCCGGCGCTCTGCGACGGTCTGATCCCGAACACGCGCTGGGCCGGCCAGCGGGTGATCGCCTCCGCCGACTGCCTCTGGGGCTGCCTCGACGGCATGAACGAGGCCGGGCTCGCGGTCAGCCTGAGCTTCGGGGGACGGCGCGCGATCGGCGACGGCTTCGGCATCCCGATCGTGCTGCGCTACGTCCTGGAGTTCTGCCGCACCGCGCCGGAAGCGGCCGAGGTCCTGCGGCGCGTGCCGACGCACATGGCGTACAACGTGACCGGCATCGACCGCGCGGGCGCCTTCTTCACCGCGCACCTGTCGCCGGACCGCCCGGCCGTGATCGGTCAGGTGCCGCTCGCGACCAATCATCAGGGCGAGATCGAATGGCACCGCCACGCCCGCGCCACGGGCAGCGCCGA
>CAZXYL010000871.1:0-5276 GCA_964644915.1 uncultured Geminicoccaceae bacterium | reverse complement strand
GCCTGCTCATGGCGCACGACGAGGACCCGTTCGTGCGCTGGGACGCCGGGCAGACATTTGCGACCCGGCTGCTGCTGGGGCTGGTCGAGGAGCGGCGGGCGGGCCGCGCGCCGGCGCTCGATGCGGGCCTGGTGGACGCGTTCGGGGCGACGCTCGAAGCGGCAGGCCTCGATCCGGCCTTCGTCGCCGAGGCGCTGGTGCTGCCGAGCGAGTCCGACCTCGGCCAGCAGATGAGCGAGATCGACGTCGAGGGCATCCACGAGGTGCGCGAGCGCGCGCGGGGCGAGCTCGGGCGGGGGCTGGACGAGGCCTGGCGCGAGACCTGGGCGCGCCACCAGACGCCGGAGTACCGGATCGATGCCGCCTCGATCGGGCGGCGCGCGCTCAGGAACCTGGCGCTGGCGTACCTGGTCAAGGCGGGCGGCGCCGAGGGGCAGACGCTCCTGCTCGAGCAGTTCCGCCGTGCCGACAACATGACCGACCGCCTCGCGGCGCTGAACCTGCTCGCCCAGAGCGCGCTGCCGGAGCGCGAGGCGGCGCTCGTGGAGTTCTACGAGCGCTGGCGGGGCGATGCGCTGGTGATCGACAAGTGGTTCGCGCTCCAGGCCATGGCGCAGCGGCCCGATGCGGTCGAGACGGTCGAGCGGCTGCTCGGGCACGAGGCGTTCCGGCTCACCAACCCCAATCGGGTGCGGGCGCTGCTCGGCACCTTCGCCGCGGCCAATCCCACGGGCTTCCACCGCGCCGACGGGGCCGGCTACGCGCTGGTCGCCGGGCAGATCCTGGCGCTGGATGCGCTCAACCCGCAGGTCGCGGCGCGGATCGCCGGCGCGTTCAGCCGCTGGCGGCGCTACGATGCCGCGCGCCAGGCGCTGATGCGGGCGCAGCTCGAGCGCATCGTGGCCACGCCCGGGCTCTCGCGCGACACCTTCGAGATCGCGAGCAAGAGCCTGAGCCGGCATTGAACCGGGCGGCGGCCTCTGGTTTAACGGGGCCGGCAGGGTCAAAGCGAGTGGGCGGCATGATCGGCAAAATCCTGATCCCCCTGGACGGCTCCGAGCACGCCGCGAAGGCGCTGCGCTTCGCGCTCGATCTGGCCGAGAAGGACCGATCCGAGCTGGTCCTGGTGCACGTGCTGCTGCGCGAGATGGACGTCAAGGAGCTGCGGCGGCTCGCCGAGGCGCAGGAGCTGCCCGAGGAGCAGCGCCAGGCGCTGCAGCGGGCGGCGCCGCCGGGCATGGCGATGGGCGCGGCCTACGTGCGGGCGACCGTGCCGACCGAAGTCCTGCAGCGGATCGGCGAGCACATCCTGGCCTCGGCCGAGCGCCTGGCCCAGGAGGCCGGCATCGCCAGGGTGACCAAGCGGCTCGAGGACGGCGACGCGGCCAAGACGATCCTCGCCGCCGCCGAGCGCGAGCAGGTCGACACCATCGTCATGGGCAGCCGCGGCCTGGGCTATCTGCAGGGCATCTTCATCGGCAGCGTGTCGCACAAGGTGAGCCAGCACGCGCGCTGCACCTGCGTGCTGGTGAAGTAGGCGCAGAAGGAACTGCCGCCGATCGGAGGGCGTTCGCCGGTCATCGCCTCAACCGGAGACCGGCCATGATGCGCCTTGCCCTGCCCGCCGCTGCCGCCCTGATGTTGTCGGTCGCGAGTCCCGTCGCGGCCAATTGCCTGGACGAGATCGAGCAGCTCGAAGCCCGCCTCGACCAGCTCCCGGAGGAGGAAGAGGAGCAGCCGACCGAGCAGGTCGAGGTCGAGACGCAACAGGGTGACGTGACGGTCACGGCACCAGAGGGCGGTGCCGATCCTCAGGAGCGGTGGTTCCACCTGCCGAGATCGGTCGAGGGCGCGCGCGAGCGGCTCGACGGCGCCCGCGAGGTGGCCGAGGACGGCGACGAGGAGGGCTGCCAGGAGCTGGTCGAGGAGGCTCGCGATCTCGTGAGCGGGCTGGAAGAAGAGGCCGGGGGCGCCGCCGCTCAGTGACAGGCGGGGGAGGACGGGACCTCCCCCGGGGCGTCATCTGAGCCCTTTGGGCGCTCAGCCCGCGGCGTGCTCCTGCCAGTAGCTGTCGACCTGCTGGCGCTGCTGGTCGTACTGCGGCAGGTCGGCGAACACCTCGCGCTCCATGCGCGGCGCCTGCTCGACCACGTCCTCCGGGACGTCGAGGACGAAGGTGTCGAGCATCGGCACGACCTGGAGCGCATCCCAGCGCACCGGGACGAACTCCTCGCCGAGGCCGAAGAAGCCGCCGCGGGAGAGCAGCACGTACTCGATGCTGCCGTCCTGGGCCAGGATCACGTCGTCGATGTCGCCCAGGTGCTCGTCGCTCGTGTTGCGCACCTCTGCGCCGAGCACGCTGTCGATGCTGATCGCGGCCTCGATCTCTCCGGCCGGCTGCGCGGTGAGGAGCTGCTCGTGACGCCAGGTCTGGACCTCCTCGGGCGCGATGCCGGCGGCCTCGATCTGCTCGAGCCGCTCCTGGTGCAGGGCGCGGGCCTCCTCGAGCACGGTCTGACAGGCCTCCTCGCGCCCGTTGCGGGCGAGAACGTGGGCCGCCACGACCACCGCGTTCATCTCCCGACGCGGCCCTGCGGTGCCGTGCCAGCCGCCCATCGGCGCGGTCACACCGTAGCCCTCCGGGCCGACCATGCCGTAGCCGGTCTCGGCGAGCTCCTGGGTGAAGGCCTGAAGGTCGGCCATGCACTGCTCGGCAATCACGATCTGCTGCCCGGGCAGCTGCCCGGCTTCGGGGGGGACCGTCTGCTGTGCCACCGCAGTGCCGGCCCAGAGCAACGCGAAGGCGCCGGAAGTCGCAAACAGGCTGCGTCGCATAGCCATCTCCCGTCGCTGTGAGGGAAAAGATCCGACCGGCCGCCGGTGGCGGCCGTCCTACCCTCCCAACGACGAAGGCGCCGTGGGGTTCCAAGGGGCCGCGGGCTGCGGACGGACGACGCTCACTCGGTCAGGCGCGTCCTGATCTTGATCTCGCTCGTGAGCGTCCGGTGCACCGGGCAGCGGTCGGCGATCTCGAGCAGACGCCGACGCTGGGCCTCGTCGAGATCGCCGGTGATGGTGAGCTCGCGCGTGATCTCGTCGAGCTTGCCTTCGCGGGTCTCGCAATCCTCGCAGTCCTTGGCGTGGATCTTCTCATGCGTGAGGCGGACGGTGACGCGCTCGAGCGGCAGCTTTTTGTGCTCCGCATACATGCGCAGCGTCATCGAGGTGCAGGCGCCGAGGCCGGCGAGGACCAGATCGTAGGGGCCGGGGCCGGTATCGTCGCCGCCCACGCTCTCCGGCTCGTCGGCGGCAAGCGCGTGCGGGCCGATGCGCACCGCCTGGGCAAAGCGCCCCTGCCCCGTCTCGGCGACGACGACCGCGCGCGGCAGCTCCTCCTCGGCCGGCGCTTCGGCGGGCGCGGGCACATAGCGGCCGGCCCAGGCGGCGAGCACCTCGGCGACGTAGCGCGCATCCTCGCGGCGGGAGAGCAGATGATCGGCATCGTCGAGCGAGACGAAACTCTTGGGGTGCCTGGCGGCCTGGAAGATTTTGGCCGCGTTCTCGATCCCGACCACGCCATCGCGCGGTGCGTGGAAGATCAAAAGGGCCTTCCTGAGCTCGGCGATGCGCTCCGCCGAGCACTGCTCGGCGAGATCGTCCAGGAACTGCTTGGTGATGCGGAAACGGCGCTTGCCGATCTCGACCTCGGCCACGCCCCGCGCCTCGATCTCCGACGTGGCGCCGGCGATCAGCTGGGCGACGTGCGCGGGATCGGCGGGCGCACCGATGGTGGCGACCGCGACTGCCTCGGGCACGCGGTGCGCCGCCGCGAGCACGGCGGCACCGCCCAGCGAATGGCCGATGAGCAGCTTGGGCGCCTCGTGGTCGGTGCGCAGATAGTCGGCGGCCGCGACCAGGTCCGCGACGTTGGAGGAGAAGTTGGTGTTGGCGAACTCGCCCTCGCTGGAACCGAGGCCGGTGAAGTCGAAGCGCAGCACGGCGTAGCCGCGCTCGGCCAGTGCCTGGCTGATGCGCGCGGCGGCGAAGACGTCCTTGGAGCAGGTGAAGCAGTGCGCGAACAGGGCGAACGCGCGCGCGGCGCCCGCCGGGCGATCGAGCCGCGCGGCCAGCTTCGTGCCGCTCGCGTTGGTGAAGGTGATCTTCGCGCTGGCCCGGGCCATGCGTATGCCCTCCCCTGACGTGGCCGGCCGCGATGGTTGCGGCCAAACGCCATTCTGGCGCAAATGCGAGCGCCCCGCAGCCCCGGAGACGGACCCCCATGGCCGGTCGGCAGGCGCCGCGCCTCGCCTTCTTCTATGCCAGCCTGTTCGCGGCCACCGGCGTCTTCCTGCCGTTCTGGCCGGTCTGGCTCGCAGACGCGCGCGGCCTGGATGCCGCCGAGATCGGGATCATCCTGGCCGCGGGCTTCTGGCCGCGGGTCGTGATCGGGGTCCTCATCGGGCGGGCGGCCGACCGGCTGGGCGAGCGCAGGCGGCCGATGGTGGCACTCGCGGCGGCCACGCTCGCGCTGATGGCGCTGTTCGCGGTGGCCGAGAGCTTCTGGGCGCTGCTGGCGCTCAGCCTCCTGGTCGGCGCGACCTACGCCTCGATCCTGCCGCTCGGCGAGGCGCTGGCTCTGCAGCAGGCCAAGGAGAGCGGGACAGCGTACGGGCGGGTGCGGCTTTGGGGCTCGATCACCTTCATTCTTGCGGCGATCGGCATCGGGGGCGTGCTGGAGCGGGTGGGGGTCGAGGTCGTGCTCCATGGCATGCTGGCGACGCTTGCGCTCACCCTGCTCGCGTGCCTGCTCCTGCCGGACGCGCGCGTGCCCCCACCGGCGCAGACGGCCTCCGGGTTCGGCCGATTATTGCGCCAGCCCGGCTTTGTCGCCTTCCTGCTCGCGGCGAGCCTGATCCAGGGCAGCCACGCCGTCTACTACGGATTCGCGACGATCCACTGGCGCGGCGCCGGGCTCGGCGAGACGGTGATCGGCTGGCTCTGGGCCCTGGGCGTGATCGCCGAGATCGCGCTGTTCGCGTGGGGCAGCCAGGTGCTGGCGCGCATGGGTGCGCTCCCGCTCCTGGCGCTGTCCGGCGCGCTCACCGCACTCCGCTGGATGCTCCTGGCACTCAGCGCCGATCTCGTGGTGCTGATCCCTGCCCAGCTGCTGCACGCGGCGAGCTTCGGCGCCGCCTATCTCGCGTCCATGCATCATCTGCGCGATGCCACGCCATCCGACGTGCACGCGACCGCACAGGGCTGCTTCGCCGCGATCA
>CAZXYL010000870.1:0-2027 GCA_964644915.1 uncultured Geminicoccaceae bacterium | reverse complement strand
CAAGGGGCCCGGCCAGAAGCGCGCCGCCAGGCGCTCGGCGGTCTCGGTCCATTGCGCCAGCGACGTCGCCGCGGCGCGATCCGGCACGTGCACGATCAGCGGGTTGAAGCGCGGCCTCGCCTTGGCCGCGAAGATCGCGGCCACCGCCCGGTCGTTGGTCGCGACCGCGCCCAGGCCGTAGACGGTCTCGGTGGGAAATGCGACCAGGCGACCCGCGCGCAGCGCGCGCGCCGCCTCCTCGATCGCCACGGGGCTCGACCCCAGTCGGCGCATCACCTGCCCAGCGCGCGCCAGCCGATATCGCGCCGGCAGAACCCTTCCGGCCAGTCGATCCGGTCGATCGCGGCATAGGCCCGATCGCGCGCGGCCGCGAGCGTCGGCCCGGTGGCGGTGACGTCGAGCACGCGCCCGCCGTTGGCGAGCACGCGACCCTGCTCGATCCGCGTCCCGGCGTGGAAGATGGTGACGCCCTCGACCTCGCCCGCCGCCTCGAGCCCCCGGATCTCTGTACCTTTGACGTAAGCGCCCGGATACCCCTTCGCGGCCATGACGACCGTGATCGACGGCTCCGGATACCAGCGCAGGTCCATATGCCCGAGCGCACCGTCCACGGCACCCTGCAGCAGCTGGCCGAGGTCGGTCATGAGGCGCGGCAGCAGCGCCTGGCACTCGGGATCGCCGAAGCGCACGTTGTATTCCAGGAGCTGCGGCGCGTCGGCGGTGAGCATCAGCCCGGCGTAGAGCACGCCCCGATAGGGGATGCCCTCGGCGGCCAGCCCCGCGACCGTGGGCCGGATGATCTCGGCCATGGCGCGCGCCGTCACCTCGGGCGTCATGCAGGGCGGCGGCGAATAGGCGCCCATGCCGCCGGTGTTCGGGCCGGTATCGCCCTCGCCCACGCGTTTGTGGTCCTGCGCGGTGCCGAACTCGAGCACGTGCTCGCCGTCGACGAGCGCGAACAGGCTCGCCTCCTCACCCTCCAGGCGCTCCTCGATCACCACGCGCTCGCCGGCCGCGCCGAAGGCACCGCCGAACGCCTGATCGAGCGCGGCTCGCGCCTCCTCGAGCGTCACGGCGACCGTCACGCCCTTGCCGGCCGCGAGCCCGTCGGCCTTGACCACGACCGGCGCGCCATGGTCAGCCAGATACGCCTCGGCGGCCCCGCGCTCGTGCACCGCGAAGCTCCGGTGCGCCGCCGTCGGGATGCCGTGGCGGACGCAGAACGCCTTCATGAAAGACTTTGAGCCCTCCAGCCGGGCGGCCGAAGCGCTCGGGCCGCACGCCTTGATGCCCGCGGCCTCCAGCCGGTCGACCAGCCCCAGCACCAGCGGCAGCTCCGGCCCCGGCACGACCAGGTCGATCTCCTCGCGTCGGGCGAGCCCGACGATGCCCTGGAGGTCATCGACGGCGAGCGGCACGCAGATCGCGCCCTCGCGGGCGATCGCACCGCTGCCCGGCGCGCAGAACAGGCGATCGACCAGCGGCGAGGCGGAGAGCGACCAGCAGAGCGCATGCTCCCGGCCGCCCCCGCCGATCACCAGGACCTTCATCGGCGCGCTCCCGTGCTGCGTGGCCGATGTGCCACAGGAGGACGTACTCTCAATTAGCTGCGACGAGCCCGACCGGCAAACCCCGACCGCGCCTGAAAGGCGCCAGTGCGAGCCAACTGGCCGTCCGCCTGACACCCAGGATGCGGTCGATCTCTGGCTGATCCTGGGTGGCTGCCGGCGACCACCTCATGCGGGTGCTGCTCGCGTGCCGAAGACCCGGATCGAGCCCCGCCGGTCCTCCCGCCTGCGCTGCCGGCGACCACCTCATCCGGGGTGCTGCTCGCGTGCCGAAGACCCGGATGGAGCCCCGCCGGTCCGGTCACAGCCGCCGCGATCGCGATCGTCACCGTCGCGCCGGACGCCCGTCCCTCAGCGACAGGCCGTCAACCTTTTTCGGTCATCCTTCAGCGCCATGCCATGGTGGCAATCCGCGCGCCGGCTCCAGATGCGGCCGGCACGGATCCCCACCGTAGCCCA
>CAZXYL010000869.1:0-2310 GCA_964644915.1 uncultured Geminicoccaceae bacterium | reverse complement strand
CAACTACCGCTCGGTGATGGCGTTCGGCACCGCGCGCCTGGTCGACGACCGCGGGGAGAAGCTGGACGCGCTCGAGGATTTCGTCGAGCGTCTGTTCCCGGGCCGCTGGGCCGAGCTGCGGCCCGTGACCAGCCAGGAAATAAAGGCCACGACCGTGCTCTGGATGGCGCTCGAGGAGGCCTCGGCCAAGATCCGCACCGGCCCGCCGGTGGACGACGAGGAGGATTACGCGCTGCCGGTCTGGGCCGGCGTCGTGCCGATCACGACCGTGCTCGCGGCGGCCGAGCCCGACCCGCGCCTCGCGGCGGGCACGCCCGAGCCGGACTATTTCGACCAGCTGCGGCGGCTGGGATGGCGGCGCGAGACGGGCAACCACGCAGGCCGCAGCCTGAGCCTCACGGGGCCCAAGGACGTTCGCCGCGGTGCTCGCGCAGGGTGAGGGTCCGGATCCGCCCGGGATCGAGCCAGACCGCGAGCCCGCCCGCGTGGCCGAGCGCGTCGGGCCCGATGAGCGGGCTGCCGTTCGGGCAGCGCTCGATGCGAGGCCAGCTCAGGACCAGGTCCGCCTGCGCGCAGTCCTCCTCGACGGCTTCGGCGCGCCTGGCGATCGCGACGCGCTGTCCACGGCCGACGACGATGCAGCCGAGGGGATCGCACCGCAGCGTCGCCCCCGCGGCGGCGCCGTGGCCCGGCCATGGCACCGCCTCGTCGTGCCCCAGCCGGCGCAGCCAGCCGTCGGTCACCCAGCCGTCGCGCCGCCAGGGCGAGATCGCGACGCGCGCATCGGCGAGGCGCACCGCGATCAGCTGGCCGGAGCGGTCGACCAGCAGATCCGGCGGGCGCGCGAGCAGCGTCAGGACGAGGCCGAGCGCGGGGCCGAGCACGCCCAGCCGGCGCCACGGCCGGCGCCAGAGGCAGAGCCAGAGCCCGCCCAGCACGGTGAGGACGAGCGCGGCATCCGGGGGCTTCGCGATCCGCAGCGCCGCGCCGGGGAGCGCGCTCACGGCGGCGGCGAGCGTCAGGATGATCTCTATCCCCTCGCTCATGGCCACGAAACAGAGCGCGCCCAGGCCGAATGGCAGCAGCAGGAGGCCCAAGAGGCCCAGCGGCATGACCCAGAAAGCGGTCAGCGGCACGGCCACGAGGTTGACGACGATGCCGTAGGTGGGCAGCCGGTTGAAGTGATAGACCGCGAAGGGGGCGGTGGCGGCGCTGGCCACGACGGTCGTGAGCGCCACGCCCGCGACGTAGAGGAAGAGGCGCCAGTCCAGGCCGCCCGCGCCCGCGGGCCGTCGGGCGACGCCGGTCTCGTAGGCCGCGATCAGCGCGACCACGGCCGCGAACGACATCTGGAAGGAGGCGCCGAGCAGGCTCTCGGGCTGGGACAGCAGGACGACGATGGCGGCCAGGGCCACCAGCCGCATGGAGAACGGGTTGCGATCGACCATGACCGCGACCAGCATGAGCGCGGTCATGATGAACGCGCGCTGGGTGGGCACGGTGCCGCCGGTCAGCAGCAGGTACCCGAAGGCGCCCACGAGCGCAAAGACGGCAGCCACCTTCTTGCCGGGCAGGCGGAGCGCGAGCGGCGGCGCCAGCGCGATCGCGATGCGGGCGGCGAAGAACAGGGTGCCGGCGACCAGACCGAGGTGCAGCCCGGAGATGGCGAGCAGATGCGCGATGCCGGCGATCTGCATGTCGCGCCAGACGTAGTCCGGGATGGCGCCGCGCAGACCGGTCAGGAGTGCCACCGCGACCGCACCCGCCGGACCCGGCACGGCGCCCTGGATCTCGGCGGCGATGCTCTGCCGGAGCCCCGCGAGCCGGTGCCGGAGCGTGAGCTGCTCGGCCTCGCCCGCGCGCTCCGGCGCGCCCAGCGCATAGCCGACCGCGCCCAGCTGCTCGAAGAACGCCTGGCGGGCGAAGTCGAAGTCGCCGGGCGCCGCCGGCGGCGAGGGCGGCATCAGCATGACGCGCCCGCGCACGCGATCGCCCGGCACGAGTCCCGGGATCGGCGCGCGGATCGTGAAGCGGATACGCACCGGCGTGGCCTCCGGTGGCACGCCCGCGAGCACCGGCTCGGTGAGCACGAGGCGCTCGCCGCGCACGCGGTCCTCGATCAGCGCGACACGGCCCTCGACCTCGTAGGCGCCACGGCGCTCCAGGACCGGGGCTTCGACCAGCTGCGTGCGCAGCTGTGCGCTCGCAAGGCCGGCCGCCAGCGCGGCGAGCGCCAGGAGGATCTCGCGCGCGGGCGAGGCCGCTGCGGCCGTGCCGCCCTGCCAGAGCCGGCCGATGAGCACCGCGATC
>CAZXYL010000868.1:0-3710 GCA_964644915.1 uncultured Geminicoccaceae bacterium | reverse complement strand
AAGCTGCTGGAGCAGGGCGTGCGCGACATGGTCCGCATCTCCGACGCCCGCATGTCCGGCACCAGCTACGGCGCCTGCGTCCTGCACGTCGCCCCCGAGGCGCATCTGGGCGGGCCGCTCGGCCTGGTCCGGGACGGCGATGCGATCAGCCTGGACGTCCCGAACCGCAGGCTGGACCTCCTGGTCGACCCGGCCGAGCTCGCCCGCCGGCGCGAGACCTGGCAGCCCGCGCGCAGGATCCCGGGCCGCGGCTACGTCGCCATGTTCGCGCAGCACGTCACCCAGGCGCACCGCGGCTGCGACTTCGACTTCCTCCATGCCGGCGAAGCGATCCCGGAGCCGGAGATCCATTGAGTTGTGCTTCCGGGAATTGCTTCAGGTGATAGGGTGAAGCACGAACCGGGTAAAATTCAACTGGAGATCAGGAAATCGACAGTAGGTATCCGAAAGGATTTTAATTCATCTTGCCCAAAATTGCTTAAATGATCATCATGAAGCGGCTACGGTAATGGGGATGGCGATGGTTACCGGAACCGCATTCATGGCCTTTCAATACTGCGCGGTGGTCATCGCCGCAGCCTCGTGCGCGCGCATCCTGGGCCGCCGCTACCTGCGCGTACGCCAGACGTCGACCAGGATCCTGGTCGTCTTCGGCGTGTTCCTCGCTGTCTCGGCCTATATCTGGCTCGAGCTCGGCCCGGAGGTCGACCAGGGTTTCGCCAGGCTCGATCAGCCCCTCGTCATCCCGACCCCGCGCTACTTCGACATCTGACGGCCGCCCTGCATAGCGGCTCACTCGGCGGCGGGTCGGGCCCTCAGCTCCGGCTCCGGCTCCTGGCTCGCCGTCCGCCGCTGCCACAGGAACAGCGCCACGGCGAGGCCGATGCCGATGATGTCGGTGGTCCAGCCGCCCTCGATCATGGTCAGCGCCGCCACCAGCAGCACGCCCCGGGTCCAGTACGCCATGCGGCCAAAGAACCAGCCCTGCACCGCCGCCGAGAGCAGATACACGCCGAGAGTCGCGGTGATCGTGTTGTGGACGATGTTGCCCCAGCTGTCCGCCATCAGCAGACCCGGGCTGTAGACGAACATGAACGGCACGATGAAAGCCGCGAGCCCGAGCTTGAAGGCGGTGACCGAGGTGCGCATCGGCTCGGAGCCAGCGATCGCGGCGCCGGCGTAGGCGGCGAGCGCCACCGGCGGGGTGATCGCCGAGATGACCGCGTAGTAGAACACGAAGAAGTGCGCGACCAGGGGCGGGATGCCGAGCTGCTGCAGGCCGGGGGCCACCACCGAGGCCGCGACCGCGTAGGCCGCCGTGGTCGGCATGCCCATGCCGAGCAGGATCGAGATGCCCATGGCGAAGATCAGGGCCAGGAACTGGCTGGTGTCGGCGATCTGGAGCAGCATGGAGGAGAAGCGCAGGCCGACCCCGGTCAGCCCGATCACCCCCACGATGATGCCGGCGCAGGCGCAGACCGCGATCAGCTGGATCGCCATCTTCGCGGACAGTTCGAGGGCATTGATGATGCCCATGATGCCGAGCTTGTGCGGGCTGAGCCAGCTGACCACGACCGCGGCGACGAGCGAGAGCGTGCCGGCGCGGATCACGGAATAGCCCATGAACAGGGCGCCGATCAGGATGATGATCGGGACGAACAGATAGACCTGCTTGACCAGCTCGCCGAACACCGGCAGCTCGCTCCGGGGCAGACCCCGCATCCCGGCGCGCTTGGCCTCGTTGTCGACCATGAAGTAGATCGAGATGAAGTACAGCACCGCCGGGATCAGGGCCGCGACCATGATCTCGGTGTAGGGGATGCCGGTCACCTCGGCCATGATGAAGGCGCCGGCGCCCATGACCGGCGGCATGATCTGGCCGCCGGTCGATGCCGCGGCTTCGATCGCGGCGGAGCTCCGCGGCCGGTAGCCGACCCGCTTCATCAGCGGGATGGTCAGCGAGCCGGTCGCGACCACGTTGCCGGCCGAGGTGCCGTTGATCATGCCCATCAGGCCGCTGGCGAAGATCGCGACCTTGGCCGGCCCGCCACGCGCGTGGCCGGCCGCGGCGAAGGCGAAGTTGACGAAGTAGTCGCCGACCCTGGACGCCTGGAGGAAGGCGGCGAACGCGATGAACAGGATGATGTAGGTGGACGAGACGGCGACCGGGGCGCCCAGGATGCCGTTGTCGGTGTAGAGGTAGGTGAAAAAGCGGTCCGGTCGGTAGCCGCTGTGCTGGAGGAAGCCCGGCAGCCAGGGGCCAATGAAGGCGTACAGGATGAAGATGATCGAGATCACCACCAGAGCCATACCGGCCACCCGGCGCGTCACCTCGAGAATCAGCAGCACCCCGGCCAGCGCGGCCCAGTAGTCCGGCGGGGTGGGCATCACGCCAGCTCGGAAGCGCAGGCCTTCGAGGTTGAAGAGGAGATAGCCGGCGACCGAGAGGCTGCCGACCAGCAGCACCCAGTCGGCCGCCGAGATACGCCGCTCGTCCGGCTCCGCCAGCCAGCTCACGACCATGGCGATGACCACCGAGGCGACCAGCGCGTAGCCGAAGCTCGTGAACACCCAGGGCGGCGGGTTGGGCACGCCCGCGAACTCGCGCATGACCCAGGCGTAGGCGACGCAGAGCAGCGCGTAGACGCCGAGCGCACCTGCGATCGCGGTGCCGACCAGGGTGAGCGCGGACGGCATGCCGGGCACCAGCGCGCCCCGGCTGAAGGGGCGCGTCGCCATCAGGGCGAACCCGATCATCAACCCACCTGCGACGTGGATGATGCGGTAGGCCCAGGTCTCCATCGGGAAGACGTTGAGCACCAGCAGGTGGAACAGGGTGTAGATCACGCAGAACCAGTAGAGGCCGTGCCCCTCCCAGCCGTCCGGCCGGCGCTGGTTGGTGGCCGGCGGCTCCTCGTCGACGCCGTGGGCGATCATCCGTCCGTCAGGCGCCGTCTCCGCGGGCATGGACATCGTCCGTTCGCCTCCCTGCCCTTCAGCCGCCGGCCACGCGGTTGCTTCGTGATCAGCCGGTGTATTCGGGTGGAATCACGTCGTCCGAGAGCTCGATCCCCTGCTCCTTGAAGTAGCGGATGGCGCCCGGGTGGAACCACAGGAAGGTGTTCTTGTCGTAGTGCTCCGGCAGCGTCTCCTCGGCCGCCGAGTGGACCTGCACCATCCGGTCGTGGCTCTCCATCACCGCCTTGACCAGCTCGTAGACGAAGTCCTCGGGCAGGTCCTTGTGGGCGACCGCGAAGTTCCACATCGCGACCGAGTGCTGCGGGTCGGGCGTGCTGTTGTACATCCCGGCCGGGATCTCGTAGGCGCTGACCGACGGGAAGTTCTCCACCAGCGTCTGCTGCTCCTCCTCGGTGAACGCGAAGATGTTGACCGGGGCCTGGGCCTCGAGCTCGGCGAAGGCCGAGATGGGCAGGCCGGCGGCGAAGCCGAAGGCGTGGATCAGGCCGTCCTGGAGCTGACCGCCGAGATCCGAGGCGCCGCCGAACTGCGGCGTGACGTTGACGCCGAGCGCCTCGAAGAACAGCGGCCAGTAGGTGCCGGGCGTGCCGCCGGCCGGGCCCACGCCGACGCGCCGGCCCTCGAGATCCGAGATCTGCTCGATGCCCGACCCCGCGAGCGCCACGATCTGAAACGGCGTCTGGTACATCGGGAACAGCGCGCGCACGTCCTGCATCTCAACGCCGGGCGCG
>CAZXYL010000867.1:0-1500 GCA_964644915.1 uncultured Geminicoccaceae bacterium | reverse complement strand
GGCAAGCCGCAAGGCGCAGCCCAGCATGTCGAAGTGCCGGCGCGCTGCGGCGACCGGCGGAGCGCCTGTCCTGTCCCCCTCGACGGGCGGGCGCTCTTGTTCCCCCTCGATGGGGAGCGACCGTGTTGTCAAGGGGTGGCGGCGTGCCATGGCTGGCGGCTCCGGGCGGTGGCGTTGAGCAAGGTGAGCAGCTTGCGCATGCAGGCGGTGAGCGCGACCTTGGCCGGCTTGCCGGCGGCGATCAGGCGCGCATGGAACGCTCGGATCACCGGGTTGCAGCGCACCGCCGCGACCGTGGCCATGTACGGGACGGCGCGCACCTCGGCCCGGCCGCCCTGGACGCAGCGGCGGCCGCTGAAGGCGCCGCTGTCGCGGCTCATGGGCGCCACGCCGACCAGGCCGCGATCTGGCGCCGGTCGAGGCGCCCGAGTTCGGGCAGCTTCGCCAGCAGCGTGACGCGGGTGATCGGGCCGATCCCCGGCACCGAGCCGAGCAGATCGTCCTCGACCCGCCAGAGCGGGCTCTGCCGCACGGCCGTGCCGATCTCTCGATCGAGCTCCTCAATCGCCTTGGCGAGCCAGGCCAGGTGCTCGTCGAGACGCGGCCGGAGCGCCGGGGCGAGCTGGTGGCGCCGGATCTTCTCGGCGACCCGCATCTCGACCAGCTGGCGGCGGCGCGCCACCAGATCGATCAGCTGCTGGCGGGCCGCGTCGGGCAGGGGTCGCGGGTTCGGCTTGATGGCGGCCGCGAAGCCGGCGATCGCCGCGGCGTCGAGCCGGTCGGTCTTGGCGAGCTTGCCGGTAGCGCGGGCGAAATCGCGCACCTGGCGCGGATTGACCACGGCCACCGCGAGCCCCGCTGCGGCCAGGAGCGCGGCGGCGCGTTCCTGCAGCCCGCCGGTCGCCTCGAGCACAACCAGGCCGACGCCGGGCGCGCGGCCAGGTCCCGGGCCAGCCTTGCAGGCTGTCCTCGTCGTGGGCGACCGTCAGTGCCCGGTCCTCGGGCAGGATGTGCACATCGAGCCGGGCCTTGCTCACGTCGATGCCGACGAACCATGCGCTCTGGTCCATGCGCCACGCCCTCCCTTGCCGGTTCGGGCTCGCGGTGCGGTCCCGGCGACCGTCCGGGCGTGGGCCGGCAACGGGTGGACCCCATGACTCCCCACGGCCTGTCCGGCCAAGGGCTGGGGCGGGGTCCCACCCGAGCTCCTGCGAGCCGCCCCATGACGACTCGAAGCCTCCCCCACACAAGGGCGGGGCGGCCCCGGCGGAGGGCAGGTCCGCCATTCTGATGCTGCCGGCCGGGCTTCGCCCGGGTCCCATGCCGGCCGGCGAGCCCTTGCTGCCATCGAAAGATTAGGTGAACAAGGCTAACCACCGGTAGACGTGCCTGCCGCAGGGGACCATTTCGGGCTCCTTTTGGCCCCACGCTTCACGCGGCCGGCGGGTCGGCGGCGAGCAGCTCGTGGTACAGCGCCAGGGTCTGGGCCACGACCCGGGC
>CAZXYL010000866.1:0-5584 GCA_964644915.1 uncultured Geminicoccaceae bacterium | reverse complement strand
GCGGATGTACGCTGCCAGCGGCAGCCCCAGCGCCACCGGGTCGAGCCGCGCGCCGTAGCCGCGGACGATCCCGGCTTCCTCCAGCCGGCGCACGCGCTCGGTCACGCTCGGCGCGGACAGCCCCACCGCTCGGGCGAGGTCGGCCATCGTCACCCGCGCGTCCTCAGACAGCGTTCGCAGGATCGCAACGTCGATGACGTCGACGGTACCGCTTTGATATCGTAGGCGTTTCATGAGCTTCATCCGCTGATGCTAAGGCGAGTTCAGGATATAGTGCCGTAACGGATATGCCAAATGCGTGCTCATACCTTCATCATGACAGGCATGAGCACACGAGACGCCTCCTTCACCAAGGCCGCCGAGACCGTGCCACCGCACGCGTGGTTCGGGGTCAGTGCGGTCTTCCACTACCTCGGCCCGTCCTTTGCCGTGCTGCTGTTCCCGGCAGTCGGCGTGCTCGGCGTCGCCTGGCTCCGGATCGCTACGGCCGCACTCTTCTTCGCGCCCTGGACGAAGCCGTGGCGGGTGCTCGACCGAGCCAGCCCGCGCGACCGTCTGCTGTTGCTGGCCCTCGGCGCCTGCCTCGCCGTCATGAACAGCGCCTTCTATCTCGCGCTCGATCGTCTGCCGATCAGCCTCGTGGCGGCGATCGAGTTCGTCGGCACGATCGGTGTCGCGCTCTACGGGCTGCGGACGCGTCGTAACTTTGCGGCCCTCGCGCTGACGATCGCCGGCGTCTTCATCCTGATCGACGTCAAGTGGTCGAGCGACCCCATGGGGCTGTTCTGGGCATTCCTGAACGGCGCGCTGTTCGTCGGCTACATCGTGATCGGCCATGAAATCGCCGCGGGTGGCGCGTCCGGTGGCGTCGAGCGGCTCGGGGCGGCGATGGCCGCCGCCTTCCTGTTCGTCATGCCGATCGGCTTCCTCGATGCGCTGGACGCATTCGCCGATCCGGTGCTGTTGCTCGCCGGGATCGGGGTCGGGGTCTGTTCCTCGGTGATCCCCTACGTCTGCGACCAGCTCGCGATGTCGCGCCTGCCGCGCGCCAGCTTCGCCCTGCTGCTGGCGCTGCTGCCCGCGACGGCGACCATCATCGGCGTGATCGTGCTCGCGCAAGTGCCGAGCGTGAAGGACGTGCTCGGCGTGCTGGTCGTCATGCTCGGCGTGGCCGTGCACAAGCCAGCGCCACCGGCCGAACCCGCACATGAGATCGCAGCGCGCGAGGCTCGAGGGTGACCGCCACTGAGGTCGCGATCCGCCTGTGGATCGGGCACGTCAACGAACGCTAGTAGGCGTTGGGGTGGCTGAACCCGACGAACAGGGTGCGCATGATGATGCGCAGATCGAACAGCAGCGACCAGTTCTCGATGTAGTACAGGTCGTAGCGGACGCGCTGCTCCATCTTGTCCAGGGTCTCGGTCTCGCCGCGCAGGCCGTTGATCTGCGCCCAGCCGGTGATCCCGGGCTTGACCCGGTGCCGCGCCAGGTACTCGTCGATCAGGCGCGAGTACTGCTCGTTGTGGGCGATGGCGTGCGGGCGCGGCCCGACGATCGACATGGTGCCCTTGAGGACGTTGATGAACTGCGGCAGCTCATCCAGCGAGGTTCGGCGCAGGAACCGTCCGAACCTGGTCACCCGCGGATCGTCCCGGGTGGCCTGGATAATGTTCTGCTCGCCGCACTGGTCGACATACATGGTGCGGAACTTGAAGACCTCGATCACCTCGTTGTTGAAGCCGTAGCGCTTTTGCCGGAACAGCACGGGGCCGCGGCTGTCGAGCTTGATCAGGAGCGAGATCAGGCCGAACAGCGGTGCGATCACGGCGAGGATGATCCCGGCGAGCACGCGATCCTCGGTGATCTTGACGATGTAGTTCCAGCCGGCGAGCGGCTTCTCGAACACGTTCAGCATCGGCACGCCGGCGAGGTGCGTAACCTGCCGATGGGGCAGATGGAAGCCGATCATGTCCGGGCAGAGCCGCACGTCCACCGGCAGGCTGCGCAGCTTCTTCATCATGGTGAGCAGCCGGCCCTCGGCATCCCAGGGCAGGGCGACGATGATCTGATCGATCGGGTTCTTGCGCGCGAAGTTGATGAGTTCCTGCACGTCACCCAGCACCGGATAGCCGCCGACCTCGTCGGGGACCCGGCTGCGCCGGTCGTCGAACAGGCCGATGATACGCTCGGCCTGGCTGCCGTGCCGGTTCAGGTGCTCGATCAGCCGCTGCCCGTGCTCGCCGGCACCCAGGAGCACGATGTTGCGCGTGAGCCGCCCGCCCCGCTGCCAGCGCTGGATCTGATGCTTCAAGAGCAGGCGCGCCGTGAACAGACCGAAGAAGCCGTAGACGAACCACAGGCCGACCCAGAGCCGCGAGGTGTCGATCAGCGGCACCTGGGTCATGAAGCCGAGGGCCAGCAGGGTCAGCATGACTGCGGCCCAGGCGAGCAGGAGCCGGCCCGACTGGGTGAACAGGTTGGTCAGCTGGCTGAAGCTGTACAGCCCGGCGAGGGAGAAGATGTTGAAGGTGAGCAGCATGGCCAGCACGCCGCCCCAGAGCTCGAGGGTGCCGAAATCCTCGAGGCCGTGGAAGCGCGTCAGGTAGGCCAGCGTGCCCGCGAGCAGGACGATCGCCGCGTCGGACAGCCGAAGGAGCCCGATCACGACGGTGGGCGAGAGCCAATCGGCACCATTACGTGGGCCACGCATGTCCCAGCCTACTCACTCGTGAAGAAGTAACGCGGGGAGCGTGGCCGCGTTGCGACAGAACCTGCTTTGCTTCTGTCGGCGGGGGTTGTTCAGCAAGATGGCAGGATGTCCACCCAACATGGCCGACCCGTCAGTCTTCTGCGCTCCGCCCCCCAGACCTCTGCCGGCCGCCAGGATAATCAGGGGAGTGCTTTTCGGCAGCGGCCTTGTGGAAACATTAATGCAATGTCGAGGCAAATTACACAAGATCGGGGCCCTCTCCGGTGTCGTACTATGGTGCACTATGGCCCTTCGATCACGCGGATCGCCGTCGACTGTGACGTAAAGGCCACAGCAGGTTGCGCCCGGCGGAGGGGAACTCGACCACCGGGCCATTCGCGGCGTCGGCATCGGCCGGATCGTGGGTGACGAGCAGGGTCGGCAGGCGCGCCGCGCGCGCGTGGTGGAACACGAAGCCCCGGACGCGCTGACGGAGCTCCACGTCGAGCTTGGCGAACGGCTCGTCCAACAGGAGCGCGCGCGGCTCCGCCAGCAGGGTGCGCATCAGCGCCACGCGGGCGCGTTGGCCACCCGAGAGGGTGGCGGGGTCACGATCGGCGAAGCCGGCCAGCTCGGCCTCCTCGAGCGCCGCCCGGACCCGGGCGCAGCGCTCCTTGCGGGCGCGGATCGAGCGAGGCAGCGCGAACGCGAGATTCTGCCCCACCGAGAGATGCGGGAAGAGCAGATCGTCCTGGAAGAGGATCCCGACGCGGCGTCGCTCGGTCGGCAGCTCGTGGATCGGGACGCCGTCCAGCCAGAGCTGCCCCGAAGCCTGGAACGCCGGCTCGAGCGTGCCGCAGATCCAGCTCAACAGGCTCGACTTGCCGCACCCGCTCGGCCCCATCACGGTGGTGATCTCGCCCGGCGGCACCACGAGCTCGAAGCCGTCGAGCAGAACGCGCCCGCCGGCGGCGAGGTGCAGGTTCTCGATCAGGAGCCCGCGCACGGCTCAGACCGCCACCCGCATCGCCCGGCGCTCGCGAAAGCGCCAGGCCGGGAAGCCGACGGCGAGCGCGAAGGCGAGCAGCGGCAGGAGCGCCAGGGCGAAGGCGAACATGCCCACGATGCGCCGGTTGCCGCCCGCAGCCAGGCTCACGGCTTCTGTGGTGAGCGTGGCGAAGCGGCCGCCGCCGGCGAACAGCGTCGGCAGGAACTGCGCCACGCTCACGGCGAAGCCCAACGCGAGGGCGACCAGGATCGGGCGCAGCAGCAGCATGAGCTTGATCCGCCACCAGACGGTCCAGGCCGACCGGCCCAGCGCGAGCGCGCTCCTGGCATAGCGCGAATCCAGGCTCCGGTAGGGGTCGGCGAGCGCCAGGAAGACATAGGGTAGCACGAACAGCAGATGCGCCCACACCAGGGCGATCCAGCGCCCGTCCAGACGGCTCCAGACGAGCAGCACCTGAACCCCGAAGAGAAACCCGATCTGGGGAACGACGAGCGGCAGGTAGATCAGCATGAGCGCGCCCTGGCCGGCGTGGCGCTGGCGACGGTGCTCGTTCTCCAGGCAGCCGGCCACGAGCGCCAGCGCGATCAGCGCCGCGGCCAGGCCTACGGTGAGCGTGGTCCCCAAGGGGCCGGCCAGCAGCCCGAGCCGTTCCGACCAGCCCGCGACCGAAAGCTCGCCCGGCCAGGCGTCCGGGAAGCGCCAGCGCCCGGCCACCGACCAGAGTGCCAGGTTCAACAGGCTGCCGGCTGCCAGCGCGAACAGAACGACGAGGCCGAGCCCGGCGAACCTGCGGGCCCAGGCGCCATCGCCGCCACGCGCGCCGGCCGCGAGCCACGGCCGCGCCAGCCATGCGACGAGCAGCTCGCCCAGGCGCCAGACCCCGATCGCCAGGACCACCAGCGCGAACTGCAGGCTGGCCCCGGCGGCGGCCGGAAAGCGCATCGACAGATCCGGATCGTTGAACCAGCGCCAGACCATGGGCGCCAGCGGCGGCGGCGTGGCGGGCGCCAGGATGATCGCCATGTCGACCACCGAGAGCGAATAGGCGAGCACCGCATAGACCGGCAGCCGGATCTGCGGGTAGACCAGCGGCAGGACCACCTTGAGCCAGGCCAGGACCGGGCCGTAGCCGAGCGAGCGCGCCATGCGCAGGTGATCCTGCGCGCGCACCTGGCCGAGGGCGGCGAAGGTCATGAGCACCAGGAAGGGCGTCTCCTTGACCGCGAGGCCCAGGGTCAGTGCCAGCCCCCAGGGGTCCTGGACGATCGCGACGTCCGGTGGCGTGGTCCAGCCGGTGAGCCAGGGCGACACGAGCCGGGCGAGCCAGCCCGAGGGCGCGATCAGGAAGGCGAGCCCGACCGCGACCGCGAGGTGCGGCACCGCCAGGAGCGGCGTCATTGCGCGCTTCGCCCAGGTGAAGGCGGGGGTGCCATGGCCCGCCGCGAAGATCAGCACGGTCAGGCCGAGCGAAATCGCAGTCGCCAGAAAACCGCTCGTGAGCGTCAGGCGAAGCGCCGCCGCCAGGCCCGGCGCCTCGCTCAGGCGTCGCCAGGGCTCCAGTGACAGGCTCTCGCCGCCGAGCGCGGGCAGCCAGCCGAAGGCGGGCAGCAGGGTGCCGATGATGCCCGCGGCCACCGGCCCCAGGAACAGCGCCAGCGTCAGCGCCGGGAAATAGCGGAGCAAGAGCGCGGCTCAGCTGCTGAAGCGCCGCAGCCACTCGTCCGCGATCGCGCCCATCCCGGCGGGGTGCGGCTCGCGCCGCACCGGCTCCAGCTCCTCGGGTGGCAGGGTCGCGATGCCCCGCGGCAATTCGGCGAACCGCTCGCGATCGGCGGGGTCCAGCGCATCGAGATCGAGCACCGTGCCGTCGCCCCAGACCGTGGCGT
>CAZXYL010000865.1:0-5556 GCA_964644915.1 uncultured Geminicoccaceae bacterium | reverse complement strand
CGCACCGTCGTCGGGCTCAGGATCCGGGCCCCGTCGAGCTCGCCACCCTGGAGCAGCATCTGCGCGAAGCGCAGGTAGTCGCGCGCGGTCGAGACGGCGCCGGCACCGCCGGAGTCGTTCGCGGGCGGGGCAGCGACGTCGATCAGGAGATTTGGCAGGCCGCTCGCGGGGTCCGTCTCGAACGGTTCCGCCAGGCGCCCGATCTCCGCCTCCGGGACCGAGAAGCGGGTGTCGACCATATCGAGCGGCGCGAACAGGCGCTCTTCGAGGAAATCAGCCAGCCGCTGACCGGAGGCCGCCTCGACCACGCGCCCGAGCAGATCGGAGGCGAGGCTGTACTCCCACACGGCGCCGGGCTGGTGGATCAACGGGATCTCGGCCAGCCGCTCGACCTGCTCCTCCGGGTCCAGGCCACGCGCCTCGTACGGCAGGCCGCCCGGCTGATATAGCCCGGCCTCGGCGTAGGCGTCGCGGACCTCGGTGTTGCCGGTGATCTCGCCGTACGCCAGGCCGGCGCTATGGCGCAGCAGGTCCTGCACCGTGATCGGCCGCTCGGCCGGGACCTCCACGTAGCTCACCTTGCCGTAGGCGTCGCTCTGCGGCACGCTGACACGCGGCTCCTCGAACGCCGGCAGGAACTTGGCGACCGGGTCGGTGAGCTGCAGGCGCCCCTCCTCCATCAGGATCATCGCCGCCACCGAGACCAGCGGCTTGGTCATCGAATAGATGCGGAACAGGGCGTCGGCCGACATCGGCTCGTCGTCGCCGTTCACCGGATCGCGCACGCCGAAGCTCTCGAGGTAGGCGACCTCGCCTTTGCGGGCGACCAGGACGACCGCGCCCGGCAGCCGGCCCTCGTCGATCTCCTGCTGAAAGACGTCGGTGATCCGCTGCAGGCGCTCCGCCGACATCCCGACCTTGTCGGCCTCGACCGGGGTGAGCGTGCGCGCGAAAGCGGCCGACCCGGCCAGCATGGTGAGCACGCAAATGACTGCGCCGATTCTCCGTCTCATTGCCTGGCCTCCTCTGGTTCCGTCGTTCGAGCGGCGGGCCGCGGATCGGAACCCACGGCTCCGACTTCGACCTGAATCGACCAAGTCTCGAGCGTTGGCAACCCTGAGTTTCCAAGCAGCGGTCTGGCCCGCCTCTCCGCGCGCCTTCACGAACTCGTGAGCTGGGCCGCGACCGGGTCAGCTCGCCTCCTGGCGCAGCATCTCTGCCAGCGCGCGCAGCAGGGTGTCGGCGTCGTCCGGGGGGCGCGCGTGCGCCGTGAACGCCCGCGGGCCGGCGCTGACCTCGTCCGCGACGTAGCGCTCCAGTCGCAGCGTATCCGGCGCGAAGAAGGGATTGCGACGCTCGGGCTGCTGGTGCAGCAAGGCGTAGGCCGCGAGCGTCACCCCGGCCGCGGCTGCCTGCGCCCGGGCGGCCGCAAGGCTCGCTTCGGCGCCGCGATCGGTGCGCCCGTTGGTCAGGACGAAGACGATCCGGTAGTAGCTGACGAAAGGCGAGTTCTCCAGCACCCCCAGCCCGTGGTCCACGGCACGCCCGATGTCGGTCGTCCCGCCGAAGTACCGACAGCTCTCCAGGTGCTGCGCGAGGGCCCGCCCGTCGTCGGGGTCGAGCACGAGCGACCAGTCGAGACAGAGGGCCTGCTCGTCCGGACCCGACCAGGTCGTCACGGCGAAAGCGACGCTGCCGGGCAGGCAGTCCTGGATCGCATGATAGAGGTGCTCGCTGCCGAACGCGGTCTGGAAAGCGTCGATCTGCCGGTGGAAGGCCCCGTTGGCGGTACTGCCGGAGCCGTCGATCGCAAGGACCACCTGCGCGCACACGAACGGCATGTCATGCGGGTCAAAAGGCTCGATGGGCTCGGCAGCGCAGACGCCCCCGGCACCGAACAGAGCGAGACCAGCGATGCCGATCACCGACCAACGCGTAAGGATCCAAACACGCCAATGCCTGCGCATTGTCGAAATCCCTCTGATCGCACTCCAGCATTGTAAAGCAGACGGCTTAATTGATTGCGGATCTCACTGTACAAGCACTCTGATCCAGCGAGGTGTGAACGGCGTCACCAAGTTTGGAGGCCTCTACCGCGGAGCGATGCTTGGTGCGCTCGCCCGATCGAGCTGCCCGTTGTCGACATGCTCTCATCCATCAATGGCGATACGTGACCTTTTGGTTTGGCGTTGTGCTCGACCACGCTCTGGTGCACCGCCATGAACCTCGCGTAGGCGCGTTCGATCACCTTGCCCGGTTCCTCGCCGCCGATGAGCTGGACGTCCTGCCAGACGACGTGCCAGATCGGTTGGTCGGTTTGACACGAGATCTCATGTTCGACATCGGTCTCGTCGAGAACGCGGGGCGGAATCCCGGCGCGCGCTACAATGGCATCGAGCGTTGTCCTCTCGATGCCGCTGCCCGGGACGAGCGCGCGATTTCCGAAGCTGCCATCACTGGGCAGGTAATAGCCTTCGACCGCCATCGCCTTGTAGGGGACCACGAAAATGGTCTCGAGACGAAGCCCGTCCTCGTTTTCGGGCGCGAGCCCGGCGGCGACCCGAAGCTCTTCGCAAAGCTCGGCCGGCTTCGTGGCCTGATCGTGGTCCGGCGCGATCGTCAGCGCCATGGCGACGCCGGCCTCTTTCTCGCTCTCGTGGTACACGGGGTGGCCAGGGCTCAGCTCGATCTCGAACGCCGCGACCTGGGGGGACGCCGGAACGGCTGCGAGCACCGCTGCACATGTCAAAGCGCAAATTCTCATCGGGATGACTCCGGATCATGTCCAATTCGGTACGGGATGCATGGCTGAGCGGCTCGCAGCCATCTGACTGGAAGCGTATGCCGACGAAGGCTCAACGGAGCATCAGGACAAGCGTCAAGAAACGTGTCAAAATGCGATTGAAGGTGATTTTTCGAGTGCAAGCTGATTGGAAATCATGTCCATGCTCACGATCCGTCTCTTGGGCGGCTTTGAACTCGTTCTGAGCAACGGCTCCAGGCCCGACCGGCTCGGTCCCAAGTCGCAGGGCCTGCTCGCCGTCCTTGCCATGAGCAGAGGCCAGCCGGTATCCCGCAGCCGGTTGGCCGGGCTGCTCTGGGGCGAGCGTGACGAGGATCTCGCTCGCCATAGCCTGTCCCAGGCATTGACGACGGTGCGCGCGGCGCTCGGCCCCAGCGCTTCGGACGTCCTAATAGCGGATTCCGAGGGACTGCGCCTGGCGACGGATGCTGTTGCGCTCGATGTGGATGCCTTCGAGCGCGCGGTGCGAACCGGTCGGCGCGAGACGTTGGAAGACGCACGTCGCCTCTACCGCGGCGAGTTTCTCGAGGGGCTCGAGATCCGAGAGCCTGGCTTCGAGGAATGGATGCTGAGCGAGCGATACCGGCTCGGCGAACTCGCGGCGGATGCTTTCGCCCGGCTGCTCGATCTCCAGATCGCGGCGGGGGATGCCGAGGCCGCGATCGAGACCGCACGCACGCTCGTCGCGCTGACGCCGCTCGACGAGGCGGCGCACGCGCGGCTGATCCGGCTTTATGGCGAATTGGGCCGCCGCGGACTGGCCGAGGCGCACTACGCGCGCTGCGCCGAGCTGGTGCAGCGCGAGCTCGGGCAGGCGCCCGGGGACGAGCTCGTGGCGGCGCTTGCGGATGCGCGGCGCGGCTCGCCAGGCCGGCCGGCCGCCGCCGCTGCTGTGCCGACCCGCCCGGAGGAGGAAACGGTCGGGCACCCCGAACGACGCCGGCACGGGTCTCCTTGGAGGACGCGCTGGATCGGCTCCGCGGCGGCTGCAGTGCTGGCCGTGCTGATCGGCGGCCTCGCCTGGAACTACAACGCGGCGGGTATCGGTGAGGATATCGAGCAGGCCTGGTCCGACGGGCCCCCTTGGGGCCTGCCGGCGGAGCCCTCGATCGCGGTGCTGCCGTTCGAGAACCTGTCGGGCGACCCCGAGCAGGCCTACTTCGCCGACGGCATCACCAACGACATCATCACCGACCTCTCGCGATTCTCGACCCTGTTCGTGACCGCCGCGGAATCGTCGTTCCGCTACCAGACCGGCGTGAACGGGGTGAGGGACGCCGCGCGCGATCTCGGCGTGCGGTATGTCCTCGAAGGCAGCGTGCAGCGGGCCGACGACAGCGTCCGGATCAATGTCAGGCTGATCGACGCCACCAGCGGCCAGCACGTCTGGGCCCAGCGCTACGAGCGGGCGGCCGAGAACCTCTTTGCCGTGCAGAAGGAGATCACCCAGACCATCGCGGGCGTGATCGGCTCGGGTTGGGGCGAGCTCGAGCGCGCCGAGCTCGAGCGCATCCGGCGCATGCCGACCGAGGACCTGCGGGCGTACGACCTCTACCTGCTCGGAATGGCGTACAAGAACAGCAAGTCCCGGGAGAACAACGCTCTGGCCCGCCGGATGTTCGAGCAGGCGGTCGCGGCGGATTCGGGCTACGCCAGGGCGATGGCGGAGTGCAGTCTGACCCATGTCAACGACGTCTTCAATCAATGGACCGAGCGCCGGGAAGAAGCACTGCAAACGGCAGAGGAGTGGGCCCGACGGGCGATCGAGACCGACCCGGCCGAACCGCTCGGCTATGTGACGCTCGGTCTGGTCTATCAGTTGAGCGGTCAGACGGATCGGGCACTGGCGCTGTTCGAGAAAGCGCACGCCCTCAATCCGAACGACCACGACATCAAGGAAGCGCTCGCTTTTGCCGCGATCTACACCGGGTCGGCGGAACGGGGCATCGAGCTGATCGAACGGGCGGCGCGTCTGAACCCCCACTATGCCGATGAGCATCTGCGGCCCCTGGCGGGGGCCTACTTCTTCTCTGGTCGGTACCAGGAAGCGCTCGCGGCCATCAACAAGGTCACGGGCCGGGAGAGCTCGCCGGCGTATTGGCAGTACAAGGCGGCCATCCACGCTCAGCTCGGGCAGATGGAGCCGGCGCGCGCGGCCATCGCCGAAGCCCTCAAGCGCGATCCCGACCTGACCGTGCAGGGCGAGCACGAACGCCGGCTGGCCCTGGGGCTCGCGCCCGCGAACGCGGAGCTGCTGAGCGCGGCGCTGCGCAAGGCCGGCTTGCCGGAACGGCCGACGCACTGAGACGCCCGTCAATGCCGGAGCGAAATCCGCCGTGGCCGGCAGCGCGCGCGCTGTGTTAACCTGCATGCAACATCGTTTCCTGCAAGGCGCCATGGCCGAGATCACCAGGATCAACTTCCAGGACCCGCACGCGCTGGGCGGCGCGCGCGACAACACGCTCGAGGTGGCGATCGGGCGTGAGGTGCGCGCGTTCCGCAAGAAGCTGGACATGACCGTGGCCGAGCTCGCGGGCGCGGCCGGCCTCTCGACCGGGATGCTGTCCAAGATCGAGAACGGCCTCACCTCCCCTTCCCTGGCCACGCTGCGCGCGCTCGCCCGCGCGCTCCACGTGCCGGTGACCACCCTGTTCCGGCGCTACGAGGAGCAGCGCGAGGTCAGCTTCGTCAAGGCGGGCCAGGGGCTCACGATCGAGCGCCGCGGCACGCGCGCCGGCCACCAGTACCAGCTG
>CAZXYL010000864.1:0-3174 GCA_964644915.1 uncultured Geminicoccaceae bacterium | reverse complement strand
GTGCAGCCGTCGAGATCGCCGCCTTCGAGCGTAATCTGATAGGCGACCTCCATCCCGTCGGCCGGCTGGTTCGCCGTTTGCTCACCGATTGCATTGTTGAAAGCGACGCCGGAACGCAGGACTTCGGCGGAAGCCGGCGTGGTCGCTATCACGGCTGCGACACTTCCGAAAAGCGCAGCCGTCAAGAAAGAATGCCTGGACATGTAACCTCCCGTTATTGCTGGACGCACCTCGATACCGACACGACTGTACCAGAAAGTCCAACCGTTGCCAGTGCCAATCGGCAGTTTCCGGCGTCAAGACGAAAGCTACCGGGGCGTGCGGGAAAAGGTTATTCAATCGCGCATGAAGTGGGTGCACTTTCGATCGCGGTCAGGATCATGATCAGCTTGGAAGACGCTGCCAGAGGCTCGGCTGTTCTTATCCTGTTCTTGTCCACGAGTTCGCGGCCCCGGTTTCATCAGTCGGGACGGCGGCGCTTCAGCGCGGGAAGGGGCGGGCCGCCCAGCACTGCGGCGAGCGCCGGCGCGCGTTGCGGGTCTTTGGGGGGCGCGCGCCTTCCGGGATCGGCCCGGGCCTGCTAAGACAGCCCTGGAGCGGGCGGCGGAGAAGGGTCATGGACGCCATCTTCTGGCACGACGGCAAGTGGTACGAGGGGGAGCAGCCGAAGCTGCTGGGCCCCCTCGACCACGCCATGTGGATGGCGAGCCTGGCCTTCGACGGCGCGCGCTCGTTCGAGGGGCTGGCGCCTGATCTCGACCGGCACTGCGAACGGCTGATCGACTCCACGCGCAAGATGCTGCTCGAGCCGACAATGGGCGCCGAGGAGGTCTGCGGGCTGTGCCGCGAGGCGATCCGCCGGCTGCCGCGGGGTCTCGCCACCTACGTGCGGCCGATGTTCTACGCCATGCGGGGTTTCGTCACGCCGGAGCCGGATTCCACCACTTTCGCGCTGGCGGTCTACGCCCTGGCCATGCCGGAGCCCCGGGGCATGAGCGTGTGCTTTTCCAGTTTTCGGCGGCCGGCGCGCGACGCGGCGCCGACCGACGCCAAGGCGAGCTGCCTCTATCCCAACATGCAGCGCGCGCTGAGCGAGGCGGCGCAGCGCGGCTGCGAGAACGCGATCACCCTGGATGCGGCTGCCAACGTCGCGGAGCTGGCCACGGCGAACCTGTGGATCGCCAGGGACGGCGTCGCCATGACGCCGGTGTGCAACGGCACGTTCCTCAACGGCATCACTCGCCAGCGCGTGCTGCAGCTGCTGCGCGAGGGCGGGGTCGAGGCGATCGAGACGACGCTCACCAAAGAGGATATTTTGGAGGCCGACGAGGTGTTCTCGAGCGGCAATTACGGCAAGGTCCTGCCGATCACCCGGGTCGAGGACCGCGATTACCAGATCGGCCACGTCTATCGAAAGGCGCGCGAGCTCTATTTCGAGTTCGCGCGGACGCAGCCGGTCGATTGACCCGCGGCGGGGCCGGATCCGAACGCATCGGGGCCGCCGACGTTTGGATCCTGTGGCGCCTGGTCCGGTGCTTCGCCGCGAAGTCGCACGATGCTGCCCTCGGCAGGGCGTGTCGGAAACCGCGGGCCGAGCGGAAGGAGGGCACATGGAAATCGAATGCGTGGTCGACGCGCGAGCGACGATCGGCGAGAGCCCGGTGTGGGATACCGCGGCGCAGGTGCTGTGGTGGGTGGATATCCCCGCCGGCAGGCTGCACCGCTTCGACCCGGCGAGCGGGCGCGACGAGAGCTTCGAGCTGCCGGCCCCGATCGGCTGCCTGGCCCTGCGCGAGCACGGTGGCCTGCTGGTGGCATTGAAGACCGGCCTGCACACCTTCGATCCGGCGAGCGGCGCGCTGGAGCGGGTGGCGCCGCCCCCTTTCAGCCATCCGGACGATCGCTTCAACGACGGCCGCTGCGATCGCCAGGGACGGTTCTGGGTCAGCTCCATGCGCGACCCGCAGGACCCGGACGCGAAAGCAGGGCACTTCTTCCGCTTCGATCCCGGTTACGGGCTGCGGCCGATGATCTCGGGCCTGATCACCGGCAACGGGCTTGCGTTCAGCCCCGACGGCCGGGTCATGTACATGAGCGACAGCCACGCCTCGGTGCAGACGATCTGGGCCTGGGACTACGACCAGGCGGACGGCTCGATCTCGAGCCGCCGGGTGTTCGCGACCACGCGCGACCTCGGCGGGCGCCCCGACGGCGCCGCGGTCGACGAGGACGGCTGCTACTGGGCGGCGGCCAACAGCGGCTGGCAGCTGGTGCGCTTCACCCCGCAGGGCACCGTCGATCGCACGATCGAGCTGCCGATCGCGCGGCCGACCATGCTCGCCTTCGGCGGGCGCGAGCTGGACGTCATCTACGTGACCTCGATGCGCCCGCAGCCGGGCGACCCAAAGGGCGACGACCAACCCCAGGCGGGCGGCCTGTTCGCGCTCTCGGTCGGGATCAGAGGCCTGCCCGAGCCGAGGTGGGCGGGCTGAGGCGCTGCTCCATCTGTGCGACGCCGCGCGCGCCGCGCCGGACGCGGCCTTGTGCCGGGATCGCTCAAACTTTAGAAGAGCTGTTCGAGCCGCGTCCGAGACAGCGCTGTCCAGGGAGGAGGCGAGATGAAGGTGGTGATGACCGGCGCGGCCGGTTCGGTCGGTACGATGACCAGGCCGCATCTGGTCGGCCACTTCGATCGGATGATCGTGAGCGACCGCCGCGAGATCACCGATCTGCACGAGGGCGAGACCTTCGCCCGGGCCGAGCTTACCGACATGGCCGAGATGGAGCGCCTCCTGGAGGGCGCGGACGGCCTCATCCATCTGGGCGGGCAGCCGGTCGAGGCGGATTGGGACGCCGTGCACAGCGCCAACATCGTGGGCCTATACAACACCTACGAGGCGGCGCGCCGTCAGGGCGTGCAACGCATCGTCTTCGCCACCACCAACCACGTGGTCGGCTACTACCGTCGCCAGCAGACCATCGACCATGCCGCCATGCCGCGCCCGGACTCGCGCTACGGCGTCTCCAAGGCGTTCGGCGAGGCGCTCGGGCGCATGTACGCCGACAAGTACGGCCTGCGTGTGCTCAACATCCGCATCGGCAACGCCGATCACCAGCCGGTCGATATCCGCCGGCTCTCGATCTGGGTCAGCCCGCGCGATCTCGCGCAGCTGT
>CAZXYL010000863.1:0-2494 GCA_964644915.1 uncultured Geminicoccaceae bacterium | reverse complement strand
CAGGCTCCGCTCCCTGGCCATCGTTGACGCTTCCCCCGGTTACCCTATGTACAGACTTCCCTAGACGGACGCCGGGGCAGCGCGCCGCGGCCCTCCGAAGCGGAACCACGCGTGGACGAGGAACAGGCCTGGAGCTGGTTGGTGGCCCTGGCGGGGCGGGCGCCCGACGTCCGTCATGCGGGTGCAGCCGAATCTATGCCGCCGCGGCGCCCCGGCAAATTCCCCGGTTCCCCCGATCCTGCCGCCGCGGCGCTGCTCGACCGCTATCTGCCCCTTTGCCGCGACTGCCCGGAGCGCTTCGTGGTCGGTCATCTCGGCCAGAGCCTGGACGGGCGGATCGCGACCGCGAACGGCGCCTCGCGCTGGGTCACCGGGACCGAGGACGTCGTCCACACCCATCGCATGCGCGCGCTGTTCGATGCCGTGCTCGTGGGCGCCGGCACGGTGCGCGAGGACGACCCGCAGCTCACCGTGCGCGCGGTGCCGGGTCGCAACCCGGTGCGCGTCGTCCTCGATCCGGGGCGGCGCCTGCGCGCCACCTGCCGCGTGTTCGACGACGCCGAGGCCAAGACGCTGCTGCTGTGCGACGCGCGCCTGGCCCGTCCGGGCGAGCGCAAGGGCCGGGCCGAGGTGATGGGGGTGGCGCGCGCGAACGGTCGCCTGTGCCCGCGCGCGGTGCTGGATCGCCTGGCCGAGCGGGGATTGCGGCGGGTGTTCGTGGAGGGCGGCGGCGTCACCGTGTCGCACTTCCTCGCCGCCGGCTGCCTCGACCGCCTCCAGATCACCATCGCCCCACTGCTCATCGGCTCCGGCCGCCCGGGCATCATCCTGCCCGAGATCCAAAGGCTCAGCGCCGGCCTGCGGCCGCCGACCCGGCATTTCGCGCTCGGGGGCGACGTGCTGTTCGAGTGTCGCTTCGATGATCGAGGCTAGGTCCTTGTGGATTGTCGGCCCCGGCCGCGCCGAGCTGCGCCGCGAGCGGCTCGCGCCACCGCGCGAGGGCGAGCTTCTGGTGGCGGGGATCGCGAGCGCGCTGAGCCGGGGCACGGAAAGGCTGGTCTTCCAGGGCCTCGTGCCCGAGAGCGAAGCCGCGCGGATGCGCGCACCCTACCAATCCGGCGACTTCCCCTTCCCGGTCAAGTACGGCTACAGCGCCGTCGGCACCGTCGCCGAAGGGCCGCCCGAGCTGCGGGGCCGACGCGTTTTCGCGCTGCACCCGCACCAGGACCGCTACATCATCGCCGCGAAGGACGCCTTTCTGCTCCCCGAGGGCGTCGGCGATCACCGCGCCCTGCTCGCGGCCAATCTCGAGACCGCGATCAACGGCCTGTGGGACGCCGCCCCCGGGATCGGCGATCGCATCGCCGTGGTCGGCGCGGGGGTCGTGGGCGCGCTCACCGCCGCGCTGGCAGGGCAGATCCCGGGCACGTCGGTGCAGCTGATCGACACCGATGCCGCCAAGGCGCGGATCGCCACCGCCCTGGGCTTGGGCTTCGCGAGTCCGGAGGAGGCCAGGGGAGAGTGCGACCTCGTGGTGCACGCGAGCGGCACCGCCGAGGGCCTCGCGACGGCGCTGCGGCTTGCCGGCTTCGAGGCCACGGTGCTCGAGCTCAGCTGGTACGGCGCCCGCCCGGTGCCGGCCCCGCTCGGCGAGGCGTTCCACAGCCGGCGCCTGACCCTGCGCTCGAGCCAGGTCGGGACGCTGCCGCCCGCACGCCGGCCGCGCTGGGACCGGCGCCGGCGGCTCGACCTGGCCCTTGCCTTGCTCGACGATCCCGGGTTCGATGCGCTACTCGAGCCGCCCGTGCCGTTCGAGCGCCTGCCCGGTCACATCGGCGAGCTGCTCCAGGCGCCGGGACGGATGTGCCAGGTGATCACCTACCGCTGACCGGGGTGGAGGGAGGGATGTTCACGCTCACCGTGCGCGACCACATCATGATCGCCCACAGCTTCAAGGGCGAGGTCTTCGGCCCCGCGCAGCGGCTGCACGGCGCGACCTTCATCGTTGATCTGCAGTTGCGTCGAAAGGATCTGGACGAGAGTGGCATCGTCGCCGACATCGGCCGCGTCAGCGAGCTGCTCAAAGCGGTGCTGGCGCCCTTGAACTATCGCAATCTGGACGCGTTGCCGGAGTTCACGGGACGCAACACCACGACCGAGGTCCTGGCGCAGGAGATCTGCCGCCGGGTGTGCGCGCGGATCCGGGACGGCGCGCTGGGTCAAGATGGCGGGCACGACTTCGATTCGGTCGAGGTGAGGCTCGGCGAATCGCACGTGGCATGGGCCAGCTTCGAGAGCAAGCTGCGGGCGTGAGGACAGCAGCCGTCCACTTCGTCGTCCCGGGCGCGCTCGACCAGCGGACCGGCGGCACCATCTACGACCGGCGCATCGTCGACGGCCTGCGCGCGCAGGGCATGAACGTGAGAGTGCACGAGCTCGAGGGTGCGTTCCCGGTGGCGGATCACCTCGCCGAGGCGGCGGCAACGCGCTGCCT
>CAZXYL010000862.1:0-4005 GCA_964644915.1 uncultured Geminicoccaceae bacterium | reverse complement strand
ATCATCGAGGAGTTCGCCGAAGGACGCCACGAGGCGCAGCGACGCAGCGTCTGATCCACTCCATCCCCGACCTCGCGCCGTCGCCCCCGGGCGGCGGCGCTCTGTTTGTCCGACGATGCCAGGGCGCGCCGGTTGTGGCATGCATGGCCGATGCTCGACATCCGGCGCCTCTCCCGGCCAGGTCTCGAGGCCGATCCGCTCATGCTCGCAGACGGCGAGTGCGCGGCGGTGCGCGGGCCGTCGGGCTCGGGCAAGACGCTGTTCCTGCGCGCGATCGCGGACCTCGACCCGAACCGGGGCGAGATCCTCCTGGATGGCACGGCGCGTGATGCGATGCCGGCCCCGCTCTGGCGCCGGCGCGTGACCTACGTCGCCGCGGAGCCGGGCTGGTGGGCGGACACGGTCGGCGCACATTTCCAGGACTGGCCGGCGGTGGTCCGGCTGGTCGAGAGCGTGCTGCTGCCGGAATCCTGTCGCGAGTGGCCGGTGCTGCGGCTCTCCACCGGCGAGCGGCAGCGCCTCGGCCTGGTGCGGGCGCTGGTGCAGGCGCCCCGCGTGCTGCTGCTCGACGAGCCGACCGGCGCGCTCGACCCGGACGCGACGGCGGTGGTGGAGCGTCTGCTGCGGGAGCGGTTCGCGGCCGGCACGAGCGCGTTCTGGGTCACCCATGACGCGGCCCAGGCCGCCCGCGTGGCGCGCCGCGTCCTCGATGTGGCAGACGGCCGCGTCCGCGAGGCAACACCTTGACCTACATCCCGGTCGGCATCCCGGAACTCGCGCTCGCCTCCTCGCTGATCGTGCTGAACGGGCTGCTCTCGCTCGGCTTCGGCCTCGGGCTGGAGCGGTCACTCGCGATCGCGACGGTGCGCATGATCGTGCAGCTGGCGCTGGTCGGGATCGTGCTCACCACCCTGTTCGCGCTGGTCTCGCCGCTGTGGACCGGCCTCGCGGCGCTGGCCATGGTCCTGTTCGCCGGGCGCGAGATCCTGGCCCGCCAGGAGCGCCGGCTCAAAGGCTTCTGGGCGTACGGGCTCGGTACCGGCTGCATGCTGATCGCGGCGAGCCTGGTCACGATCTTCGCGCTCACCACCCAGATCAGCCCCGAGCCCTGGTACCACCCGCGCTGGGCCCTGCCCCTGCTCGGCATGATTCTCGGCAACACCATGACCGGGATCAGCCTCGGGCTGCATACGCTGACGACGACGCTGGTGCGCGAGCGGGCGGCGGTCGAGGCGCGGCTCGCGTTGGGCGCCACCAGGCACGAGGCGCTGCGCCCGTTCACGCGCGCGGCGCTGCGCTCGGCGCTGATGCCGATCATCAATGCCATGGCCGCGACCGGCCTGGTGGCCCTGCCGGGCATGATGACCGGACAGATCCTGGCCGGCGTCGACCCGCAGGACGCGGTCAAGTACCAGCTGCTGATCATGTTCCTGATCGCGGGCGGCACCGGGCTCGGCGCCACGGCCGCCGTGCTCGGGGGCACGCTGCGCCTCACCGACGCCCGCCACCGGCTGCGCCTCGACCGGCTGGGACCCTCCCGCAGCTGAGCTCGCGGGCGGGAAACCGTCTGTCCGGTCTCGCCCGGGCGCCGATTGCGCGCTAAGTTCCACTGAGAGAGCCGGGCGCTCGACTGCAGAGAGTAGCCTGCACGACACGGGGAGCACCATGCGCAGCCTGTTGCCGCACGCGATCGTTCGCCGGGGTGAAACGGAAGGGCGAGGATGGGTCGGACGCGCCGTCGCCCTGGTCCTCGGCGGCCTGCCGTTCCTGGCCTTCGCGCCGGCGGCACTCGCCACCTGCGTGCCGATCGCGGGCCAGACGCCTGAGGTCGTGCCGGTGCGGTTCGAGCCCGCAGCCCTGCCGATCGGAGAGGTGCGCCTCACCTTCCTCGGGCATTCCACCTTCGTGATCGAGACCGCGGGCGGCGTCAGCGCGGTCACCGACTACAACGGCTACATCCGCCCGCCGCAGACGCCCGACGTCGTGACCATGAACAACGCGCACTCGACGCACTATACCGACCAGATCGAGGCGGAGATCAAGCACGTGCTGCGCGGTTGGGATCCCATGGGCGGCATCGCCGCGCACGACATCCGGGTCGAGGACCTGCGCGTGCGCAACGTGCCGACCAACGTGCGCGAGTACGGCGGCACCCGCTATAATGGCAACTCGATCTTCGTGTTCGAGATCGCCGACCTCTGCATCGCGCATCTCGGCCATCTGCACCACGTGCTGTCCGACGAGCATCTGGGCAAGCTCGGCGTGGTCGACGTCCTGCTCGTGCCGGTGGACGGCGGCTACACGGCATCGCATGAGGTCATGGTCCAGGTCGTCGAGCAGATCGGCGCGCCCGTGATCATCCCGATGCATTACTTCGGCACGCGAACGCTCGAGCGCTTCATCGAGCTGGTCGAGCACCGCTACGAGCCGGTGTATTCCGACACGGCGAGCGTCACGATCTCGCGCTATCGTCTGCCGTACGGCAAGATCCTGGTGCTGCCGGGCGGATCATGACCGGGCTGCATGGCGCGGACGAGCGGACCAGCGCCCCGCAGGACGCGGTCGTCAGCGTCACCTTCCCCTGGTCGTGGCAGGGGACGCAGATCTCGCTCGATTACGACATCTTCGGCACGACCGGCGGGCCGACGCTCATGCTGCCGGCCATGAGCACGGTCTCCTGCCGCGCCGAGATGGCGCCGCTCGCAAGGCTGCTCGGGGCACGCACGCGCGCGATCGCGATCGACTGGCCGGGCTTCGGCGAGGCGCCCCGGCCGGCGCTCCGCTACACGCCCGAGCTGTACCGACGCTTCCTCGAGGACCTCGTGGCGCATCTTGGCGAGCGCTACGGGACCCCGCAGCTCGAGGTCGTTGCCGCGGGGCATGGCGCCGGCTACGCGCTCGACCTCGAGGCGCGCAGGTCCGGGAGCTTCTCGCGCCTCGCCCTGATCGAGCCGACCTGGCGCGGGCCCCTGCCGACGTTCATGGACGGGCGCAAGCCGGTGCAGGAGCGCATCCGCAAGATCGTTTACCTGCCCGGCATCGGCGAGGCTCTGTACCGCCTCAACACGGTCCGGCCGATCGTGCGCAAGATGTACAAAGGCCACGTGTTCGCGGACGAGCGGATCCTGACGCCCGAGTTCCTGGCGGCGAAGATGCGGATCGTGCGGCAGCCGAACGCGCGCTTCGCCTCGGCCTGCTTCGTCACCGGCGCGCTCGACCCGATGCCGGACCACGACGCGTTCCTCGCGGCCGCGAGGGTCGTCAAGGCGCCTCTGCTGCTGATCTACGGCGCCGATACCCCGTCCCGCTCGCAGGACGAAATGGAGGCACTCTCGGAGTTGCCGAACGTCGAGACGCACCTGCTGGAGCGCGGCGCGCTCGGCCTGCACGAGGAAATGCCGGACGTCATCGCACCGCTGATCGAGCGCTTCTTCGGGCGCACGGCCTGACGGCTCAGCCCGGGCGCACTGCCTCTACGATCCGCGCCCGCAGGCTTGCGATCTGCCGCTCGGCCGCGACCACGTTCGGGTCCTCACCCGGGACGGTCGCCTTGAGCGCGGCGAGACTCGCCTCGGCCGCGCGGAGATGTCGCCGGGCGAGCCCGGCTTGTCCCAGCGTCATCTGCCGCTCGCCGTTTCGCAGCGAGTTCTGGAGGAAGATGAAGAGCTTGCCCGTGCCGATCGGCAGCGCCGTGCCGCGCAGGTCCGTGGCGTAGGGCGCGCGCAGGAAATCGGGGACCGGCAGGCGCTCCCGTCCCCGCTCCAGCCGCCGTAGACCGTCGTGAAGCGCCTGCTGGCGCTCGATGCGGTCCGCCCGGGCCTCGAGCCGGGCGAGCTCGCGCTTCAGGTGCCAGACCTTCGGATCGCGCGGCGCCTCGACCCGTAGCTCATGCACCCGGCGGCGCGCCCGATCCAGCTCGTAGCCGGCGCGCCCGGGTGCGGTGCCCAGCTGCGTGCGCGCGTCATAGAGGCTGCGCTGCAGCTCCCGGCCGCGCAGGCTCGTGCT
>CAZXYL010000861.1:0-3354 GCA_964644915.1 uncultured Geminicoccaceae bacterium | reverse complement strand
CATCATGCAGTTCCAGCGCGACCGCGGCCTGCTTATGGATGGCAAGGCGACGTCGGCGCTGGTGAGCGAGCTGCGCATCGCATCGGCCGACCCGCAGCCGGCGCAGGAGCCGCAGATCGCCGCGCCGTCCGCAGCCAGCGGGCCATCGCATTCGCCTACGCCGGCCGCCCCTGCGGCCTCGCGCTTCGACGAGCTCACCTATGCCAACCTGTTGCGACTCTATATCGCCGAGCACCACGACCTGCTCGACAACGACGCCTTCGCCTGGCTCCATTTCCGGCTCTTCAAGGGGGCGCAGGAGGCCAGCCCGGCCTGCGCGGAGCTTCAGCAGCAGGTCCGCAATCCGATCAACTTCGCGGACCTGGTCCGGCGCGAGCGTGCCGAGCTTCCCCCCGTCCTCGCCGAATTCGCCCCGCGGCCAACGGTCGGCGAGTTCACCGTGGATGGCTACATGAGCTTCGGCGACTATGACCTGTCGCACGATCGGTTTCCGATCAGGCACATCGGCTTTCCTGGCATGGACCCGGGTTTCTCGAGCGCGTGCAAGATTTCCGGCGATCCGGGCGGAGCCTCGCACGCGCCGCTCCGGTTCCGGCTCCAGCCCGAAGGCTTGGACGCGCTCGAGAGCCTGCCGATGGAGAAGGAGCAGGCGCGCGCGCTGCTCGAGCGTCGATACGGCCTGCATCTCCAGCTGCCGACCCGCGCCGAGATCCGGGTCGGGCCGCTGCCCTACCTCGGCGGGCGCAGCTCGGACGGGATCGTAGCGCGGGTGTTGAGCCTCGCCGTCCTGGACCCCGAGACGAAGGCGGTCCTCTATCGGTTCCCCGCCGAGCTGTTCGAGGACGGGCCGGCCTCGGTGGCCGACGCCGGCGACGTCGCGAACCAGCCCGAGACGCTCCCGCTCACGCCCTACCGCGTGACGCTGTTCATGCTCCGGGACAACCCCGCCGTCCTGACCGATCAGATCATCACGGAGCTGACCCGGCAGCAGATCCTCGCGGAGCAGCGGTTCTGGCAGATGATCGAGCAGAATCTCGGCCACGTGGCGAACCCCCAGAGCCCTCATGCCGGCATCAACATCGCTCGGCCGCTGTTCGCCTACGAATGGCAGTCCCTGGCGGCCAGCCAGCCGGCGCTCGCCGACGAGGTCCTGGAGGTGTTCACGCGCCGGGATGCGCCGTGGGAGTTCTACACGAGAGAGCCGGCCTACGACTCCCGCCTGAAGGCGTTCGTCGAGGCCTCGCTCTTCAGCCGGGACGCGATCTCGGGGCGCGAGGCGGTGTTCCTGGCGCCGCAGCTCGCCCCGACCTTCGCCCAGCATCTCGAGAAGGCAGCGGCGGCGGTCCCCGCCCGCGCCGGGCTGAGCTTCGCCCTGGCGGCGAAGTACGACCCTGCGACCGGCCAGCTGCACTTCGGCGAGAGCTATACCGTGCGCGGCGACGGCCAGCCGGTGCGGCCGCTCGACGCGGTCCAGCGACCCCTGTTCGCGGCCGACGGCACGGTGGTCACCTCGCTGATCAGCTCGCCGCTGCCGCCCTCCGCCGAGGGATCGATCCTCTACGCCGTGCCGCACGGCATCCAGGACAATGCCGATCGCGACCCCAGCATGCGCACCTCCAGGGACACCCCTGCCAGTCACTGGCGGGAGATGCTGCGAGCGAACACGAACGGCGGGTTGAACCTGGGCTCGATCTCCGCCCTCGCCCTCGACCGGAAGGTCGAGTTCCCCCCGATCGCGATCGACCAGCAGACGGTGGAGTCCGCGCAGCGCGGCCACGCCAGCCCACACGGCATCTTCCAGGTCACCGGGCGCGTCACCCTCGAGGTCGGGCGGGCGGAGCTCGTCACCATCACGAAAGACGACCGCCACCGGCGCGGCGGCGCCCTGTTCGCGAAGGTCGTGGCCATGGACATCCTGGGCCCGGAGGGTCAGCTCCTCGCCCGGCTCGGTCTGGAGGACCTCGAGACGCCCGACAGCGTGGCCGCGGCGGAGGAGAGCGCGGCGCAAGCGGCGACGTCGGCGCTCCGCGACAAGGCGGCACGTCTCGCCCAGGCGGATATCGTCGGCATCCGGCTCGGCATGCCGTTCGACGAGGCCGAACGGATTGTCCGCGAGCGCATGGCGCCCGGCGCGGTGCTCGACTATGCGAACCCGCCCTCGCCGCCGCGCGTCCTGCAGGACTACCGCACCTTCCACAGCGCCGACGGCAACGAGCAGATCACGCTGTTCCGGGCGATCGACGATCGCAACCGGGTCGTCGCGATCGCACGGGCCGTGGCGCTCCCCGAGAGTCTCGACCGGGACACCCTCAAGGCGAGGCTGGCGGAGAAGTACGGTGAGGCGGATCGGGAATCGAAGGCTACGCAGCTCTGGACCGCGAGCGAGGACGCTTCCCGCTGCGGGGTCTCGTTCTCCTGGGACCGCAGCGGCCTGCGGACGATCGAGGGCCCGGACGAGGTCATGAAGCCGTACGTGCCGATCCTCAGCACGAGCGAGCCCCAGTTCGGCAAGGACCCGACCCGGGATCTGTGGCAGGGCTGTGGGCCGAGCGTAAGCGCCAACATCCTCTCCTCGCGCCTCCAGATATCGATGTACGACCTCGGCGCCTACCGGCCGGGCTTCCTCGCCGCCTGGGGGGTGAGCGAGGACGAGGAGAGCGTGGAGGCTTCGACCGATCTCGATCTCTAGGACAGTACCGGCGAGGCCCGGGCCGGGCCGCATGGCGCCAGGACCAGCTCACCGAAGATCCATCCGCTCGCGCCGTCGGCAGCGCGCAGGAACCGCCGCGGGCCAGCGATCGTTGGCCGGGTGTGCGAACTCCCGGGAGAGAGCGGTATGGAAGGTGAAGCGGTCCCCTTGTGGGCCATCGCGGTGATCTTGGGCCCGATCATTCTAGGCGGCGTCCTGGCCTATGGCGTCTGGCGCAATCGCAAGAAGAGAGGAGACATCGAGGCGGCGCGCCGTCACGAGCGCGTCACGCATCCCGACCGCTCACCCTGAGCCGCGGCCGCAGGCGGCGGCGTTCGTGCGCAACGCGCTACGCGGCGGCCGCGATCCGCTGCCGCAGCTCATCGAGGTAGTCGCGGATGCGCGCGGCGTTGGCGCCGAGATCGCCGATACCGACACGGGATTTCGAGCGCACATCGATCCGGCTGCCGGCATCGTCCGCGCGGATCCGGACCACGACGTCATCCTCGAAGCCGAACCAGAAGGTGGTGTCGACCGCCTCGATGCGGCCCTCGGCCCGGTCGGCGGCGACGACCTCCCAGCCCATGTCGCCCGCCGCCTCGAGGGCGCGCGCGAACGCCTCTTCCGGCGGCAGCGGCGTGAGCAGCGGCTGCAGGTCGGGATAG
>CAZXYL010000860.1:0-3050 GCA_964644915.1 uncultured Geminicoccaceae bacterium | reverse complement strand
GTTTTGACTTTACGAGTGAGCGCCAAATGTCGGAGCCGCTGTTGCGTCTTCACGACGGCTTTGTGCACACCTCGCCCGAGCTGCGGGTGCTGGTGCGCGAGCTGCAATCCGTACTGCGACGGTATCGGCCGGAGCTGGCCGTGGACGGGCTGTTCGACCGCGGCACCGAGCAGGCGGTGCGCGAGTTCCAGCGGGCCTGCGGGCTGCGCGCCGACGGCGTGGTCGGCCCGGAGACCTGGCAGGTCCTGCTCGACCCCGCCGGGAACGCCGACGAGTTCGGCACCGGCTACCCTCTCGACCATCCGATGCTGCTCGAGGACTTCGAGGCGGCGGCGCGCTACGGCGCGCAGATCGAGGCGGCCGCGGCCGCGACCGGGCTCGCGCCGGCCGTGATCGTGGCGCTCGGCTCACGCGAGTCCCGCTGGGGGCTGGCGCTCGACCCGCAGGGGCCCGACGGCACGGGCGATTTCGCGCCCCGCCGCTTCCTCCGCCCACCACGCCGCCAGCCCATGCCGCCGGACGGTGGCGGCTTCGGCCGGGGGCTGCTGCAGATCGACTACGACGCCCATGCCTTCGCCCGCTCGCGCGCCTGGCGGGATCCGGAAGGCAACATCCGCTTCGGCTGCTCCCTGGTGATCGACGCGCGGGCATGGCTGCGCCGGCGCACCATGCTGCAGGGCCAGGCGCTGCTGCGCGGCGCGCTCGCCGCCTACAACTGCGGCCTCGGCAACGTGCTGCGCGCGGTCCGCCAGGGCTTCGACGTCGATTTCTACACCGCCGGGCGCGACTACGCCCGTGACGTGCTCAGCCGCGCGGGCTTCTTCCAGGCCCACGGCTGGGACTGAGCGCGGGCGCGGGCTTGGCGATCCCCGCGGGCTCGCCTAAGGTCCCTCACCCGCGACGGTGGAGGATCCGGATGCGCCCGCGCTTCTTGCTGCTCGGTCTGGCTCTGGCGCTCGGCGCCTGCGCCGGCCTCACCTCCGAGGTGGAACCGCCCGAGGTCAGCCTCGCCGGGCTGGGCTTCGGCCGCCCCGGCCTGTTCGAGCAGGAGTTGCGCGTCGATCTGCGGGTGAGGAACCCGAACGACTTCGATGTCGCCTTCGACAGCCTCAGGTTCGACCTCGAGGTCAACCAGCTGCAGTTCGCCCGGGGCCGCACGGCGCAGAGCTTCAACCTGCCGGCGCTCGGCGAGACCGTGGTCCCGGTCACGGTGAGCGTGCCGACCAGCGATCTGGTCGAGCGCGTCATGCAGCTGGGCGTCGAGCAGCGTCTCGACTACAGGCTCACCGGCGCCGCGGAGCTCGGCACCCTCTTCGGCGCCACCATCCCGTTCGAGCGCGAGGGCAAGCTCGCCCTGCCGCGGATTCCCGGGGTCACGGCGCCGGAGGCGTAGTCCTTCAGGTTCCGTTGCGCCGGACAGACGGGCGGAGGCCGAGCGCCCAGCCGAGGACGCCAAGGGCGACGGCCGGGCGGACCAGCGCCGCTGGCGGGGCGCGAAAGCCCAGCACCTCGAGGAAGGCGAGGTGCGCCCGGGCGCTCTCGCCCGCGATCTCCAGCACGCCCCGAGTGTACCAGTTCAGGAGACCGAGACCGAACGGGCGGCGCCCGGTGACCTGCGGGAAGCGGAAATCCGACGCCGCCGCCAGCAGCCAGGGTGTCGTCCGGTGCCGTGCCAGCTCCCGCTGCAGCCGGCGCGCGAAGCCGGGCACCCGGGAGCCCCCGGGCCGCTCCAGCGCCCGCGCGAGTGCCACCGCATCCAGAGCGCCCACCGTCATGCCCTGGCCGTAGACCGGGTTGAAGCCGCACACCGCATCGCCCACCACGATGAACCGCTCGGGCCAGTGCCTCATGCGCTCGAAGCGGCGCCAGCGGCTGGCGGGAAAGAGGTGCCGGCGAATGGGCGAGAGCGGCTCGGCGCCCCGGAGCCAGGCGTGCAGCTCCTCCTGAGGGAGCGAGCGGGCGAACTCGAGGAAGCTCGCCTCGTCCCCGGGCGGGTGATCGCCCACCCAGCCGATCAGCGTCACCAGGCACCGCTCCCCATCGAGCGGGTAGAGCACGCCCGCCCGGCGCGACGCCGGCGGCTTGGGGTAGATCGCCAGCACCGTCCAGTCGTGATCGAGATGGGCGGGCCGTCGACAGACCCGGCTCGCGTAGCCGACGTCGACCTCGACGACGTCCTCACGAACGCGCGGATAGCCCAGCTCCTCGAGCCGGCGCGGCGTCCGGGAGCCGCTGCCGCTCGCGTCGACCACGAGGTCGGCCCGGATCTCGCCCTCCTCGTCGCCCGCTCGGACGCGCACGCCCCCGATCTCGGCGCCACCGCCGGCAGTCACGAAACCGGTCACTCGGTGCTCCATCAGCAGCCGAATATTTGCCGCGCCCGCGACCCGCTCCCGCAGCGCGTGCTCGAAGCGCGGCCGGTCGCACCAGTGCGCCAGGAGCCCGGACTCGAAGCGCTTCTTCCAGACCCCGAACTGGAACCACTTGAGGTCCCGGCCGGCATCCGTCCGCACCGCGCCGGCCCTGGCAAGGTCCAGCCCGGACCCGGCGAACAACCGCCCGAGCGCATCCCGACCGCCCTGCACCAGGACATGGGCGTGCCGCCCCTGCGGGACGCCCTTGCGCGCACTCGCCGGGTCCGGCAGGGCGTCCCGTTCGAGGATCGTCACTGTGCGATAACGCCGCGCGAGCGCCCGGGCAGCGAGCAGGCCGGCGATGCTCCCGCCGATGACGACCGCGTGCTCGCCCACGATCTCAGAAGCCATGACAGCTTTGACCGCGATCGGCGGCGCCGTGCGCGTGCGGTGCTCCGCTCAGGCCGGGATGAGCGTGAACACCGTCTCCCGCTCGATCTGCTCCACGTCCGCGGGCCGCGCGAACGGCTCGGGGGCGGGCTCGCCGGGCTTCCTCGGCCGGCCGATGCGGGCGAAGAAGTCGTCGAGGCCGCCCTCGCCGCCCGGCATCATCACCCAGCACATCTTGAGCTCCGTCTCGCCCTTGTTGATGAAGGTGTGCCGGTGGCCCGGCCCGACGTAGACGGTGGTGCCGGC
>CAZXYL010000859.1:0-2633 GCA_964644915.1 uncultured Geminicoccaceae bacterium | reverse complement strand
TGAGCGAGGCGTAATGGAACTCGTGGCCGCGGAAGGTCGTGCCCGCCTGGCCGAGCGGCGACGGCTCGAGCAGGCGCAGACGGCGGTAGCCGAGGTGCAGGCGGGGCTCCGCGAAGCTGGTCGTGACCGGCAGGAGGCCGGCCACGGCGTGCGCCGTGCCCGCCGCATCGATCAGCTGTTCGCCCAGGATCATGAAGCCGCCGCATTCGCCGTAGACGAACGCGCCGGCGCGAGCGCGCTGCCGCAGACCCTCGAGGAAAGCGCGGCCTGCGGCCAGCCGCCCGGCGTGAAGCTCCGGATAGCCGCCCGGCAGATAGACCGCATCGGCGCCCGAATCCGGTGGCTGGTCGGCCAGAGGCGAGAAGGGCAGGACCTCCGCGCCCGCAATGCGCCAGCCGTCCAGGATTGCCGGATAGGCGAAGCGGAAGGCGAGATCGCACGCGACGGCGATGCGCTGGCCGAGCGGCCGGAGCGGGCGCGGCGGCGGGCCGTAGAGACCCAGGCCGAAGGGCCGCGCGAGGCGCTGCACGCGCTCGAGGTCGACCTCCGCGGCGGCGATCTCGGCGGCCTGGTCGAGGAAGCGCTCGAGCTCGGGGATCTCGTCTGCCTGCACCAGGCCGAGGTGCCGCTCGGGCAGCTCGAGACGGGGATCGCGCGGGAGGCAGCCGAGCACCGGCTGCGCGAAGCGGTCATCGCACGCCCGGCGCAGGACCGCGGCGTGGCGCGCGCTGCCGACGCGGTTGAACAGCACGCCCGCCACCTCGACGTCGTCGCGGTAGCGGGTGAAGCCCTCGACCAGAGCCGCCGCCGATGCGCCCATGCCGCTGGCGTCCACCAGCAGAATGATCGGCAGGTCGAACAGGCTCGCGAGCTCGGCGGTCGAGCCGCGGCCGTTCTCGGCGCCGTCGAAAAGGCCCATAACGCCCTCGCCGATCACCAGGCGGGCATCCGCCGCGATGCGATCCGCGAGGCCGGCCAGCGTCTCCAGGCGCATGGCCCAGCAGTCGAGATTCAGGCAGCTGCGGCCGGACGCACGCTCGTGGAAGACCGGATCGATGAAGTCCGGCCCGACCTTGAACGAGGCGACCGCCACGCCCTGCCCGCGCAGCGCGCGCAGCAGAGCGAGGGTCACCGTGGTCTTGCCGGCGCCGGAGTTCGGGGCTGCCAAGATAATGCCCGGGGCGCTCATGGATGCTTGCCCAATGCTGCTGCTTGCAAGAAAATCGCTCCGATCGCGGCCGCGTCATGGCGCACGACTGTAGCGCCGGGCGGCCTCGAAGATGAAGAGAGCGCGTGATGCCGGAGGGCATGGGACGCAAACCCGAAGGGGAACTGCGGCGCGGCTGGACCACAGGCGCCTGCGCCGCTGCCGCGACCAAGGCGGCCTACCTCGCGCTGCTCACCGGGCGCTTCGCCGATCCGGTCAGCATCCGCCTGCCGGGGGGCGAGCAGCCGAGCTTTCATCTCGCGGAAACGGCTGTGCACCGGCAGCGCGCGGCCGCAGCCGTGATCAAGGACGCCGGCGATGATCCGGACGTCACGCACGGGGCGCTGATCCGGGCGAGCGTCTGCCCCGGCGAGGCCGGCACGGGCGTGATGTTCATCGCGGGCGAGGGGGTCGGCGTGGTGACGCGGCCGGGCCTGCCGGTGCCGGTGGGCGAGCCGGCGATCAACCCGGGGCCGCGCCGGCTGATCCGGGAGACGGTGGCGCAGATCGCCAGGGACCAGGGCGATGCCGGCGATGTCGAGGTCACGATCTCGATCCCGGGCGGCGAGATCCTGGCGGCGCGCACCGCCAATGGCCGCCTGGGGATCGTGGGCGGGCTCTCGGTGCTCGGCACCACGGGCGTGGTCATCCCCTATTCCTGCGCGTCGTGGATCCACTCGATCCATCGCGGCATCGACGTGGCGCGCGCCTGCGGGCTCGGGCACATCGCGGCCGCCACCGGCTCGATCTCGGAGCGCGCCGTCCAGGCGCTCTACAAGCTGCCCGAGATGGCGCTGATCGACATGGGCGACTTCGCGGGCGGCACGCTCAAGTACCTGCGGCGACATCCGGTGCCGCGCGTGACCCTGGCCGGTGGTTTCGGCAAGCTCGCCAAGCTCGCCGCCGGCCACCTCGACCTCCATTCCAGCCGCTCCGCGGTCGACCTGCCGGCGCTGGCCCTGATCCTCGCCGAGCGTGGCGCTGCGGGCGAGCTGGTCGACAGCGCGCGCGATGCCGCCTCGGCCGGCGAGGTCCTGCATCTCGCGCAGCGCAGCGGCCTGCCGCTCGCCGACGAGGTCGCGGCCCGCGCGCGCCGGATCGCGCTCCGGCAGCTCGATGGCGCCTGCGCGCTCGAGGTGGTGATCTTCGACCGGGACGGCTCGCTGATCGGGCGCGCGAAGGGCTGGTGACGCCGGCGCGGGGCGGCGCGAGCATGCGCGTGCTGCTTCTGGGCGGCACGGCGGAAGCCGCCGAGCTGGCCCACGCGCTTGCCGCGCGCCCCGAATACGAGGTGATCACCTCGCTCGCCGGCCGCACGCGCGCGCCACGGGCCGTGCCGGGCGCCGTTCGCGTGGGCGGCTTCGGCGGGGCAGGGGGTCTCGAACGCTTTCTGCTGGCGGAGCGCATCGAGCGGGTGATCGACGCG
>CAZXYL010000858.1:0-1957 GCA_964644915.1 uncultured Geminicoccaceae bacterium | reverse complement strand
GCGACGGGAAAGCACGCCACGACCCATGCCAGGCTCGCAAGCCAGATTGCTCTCATGTGGCCCTCCCTGCTCCGGGTCATGGCGGACCCGACGAGCCCATGTGAATCCGAGGTCCTCCCGAATGTTCAATGGCGGAAGCGGTGCCGTGTTCCGGTCGGGGCGGGCTTTTTTTGCTGCTCGAAACTGTAGATCAGGCGCCGTAGCCGGCACTTCTACTCGAGATACGCGTACCGCTCAGGCCGGCCAGCTGACGATCCGGTCTTCGAGGTCGTCCTCCTCGTCGATCTCGGTCTCGGAGATCACGCGATGGCGGACCGAGATCCCGGCCTGATGCACGGTGCGCCGGTCACCGGACACCAGCGGGTGCCACCAGGGCAGATCCTTGCCCTCGTGGAGGAGGCGGTAGGCGCAGGTCGACGGCATCCACTCGAGCCCTGCCAGCCGCTCGGGGCTCAGGCGGATGCAGCTCGGCACCAGCCGGCTGCGCCTGCGATAGCTCGTGCAGCGGCAGCTCTGCAGGTCGAGCAGGCGGCAGGCGACGTCCGTATGCTCGATCTCGCCGGTGTCCTGATCCTCGAGCTTGAGCAGGCAGCACCTGGCGCAGCCGTCGCACAGGCTCTCCCACTCGTCGGGGGTCATCTCGGCGAGCGACTTGCGCTTCCAGAACGGGGCGTCGGCCACGGCCGGGCTCAGCTCTTCACGGGCAGCTTGTGCAGGTGCACGTCGTGGGTGGAATGCTTGGTGAGAATGCCCAGCGCCTTCTGCTCCGCCTCCGGTGTCGGCGTGCGCACCCAGAGCAGGAGGCCGCCGCGGTCCAGCTGCTCCTGCAGCCACTCGGCGTGGCTCCTGTCCATCCAGTGGCCGAGCGCCGTGGCGATCAGCGCGCCGCCGAGCGCCGCACCGGTGACCGCCGCGGCGACCACGCCGGCCGATGCCACGACGGTGCCGGCCGCGAGCACCGCAGGCAGGTAGGTGAGCGAGCCCACCAGGATGTCCTCGGTCTCGCCCAGGGATTTGCGGGTCTGGTACGCTCTGCGCGGCACGTTGGGGTCGTCCTCGAGCTCCTCGACCCGCTCGTAACGGTGGCCGAGCTTGCGCTCGACGGTCTCCCCGCTCGCGAGCAGGCTGATGTCGCTCTTCCTGAAGCCGGCGGCGCGGAGCTCCTCGACCGCGGCATCCAGATCCGCGACGTCATGGAACACGGCGACCGCCTCCGTCGACAGCTGTTCACGCTCCTTGGCCGGCATCCCTCATCCATCCCCTTCAGTGCGCGGCCCGACCTTAGCCCAGGCCCGGCGCCAACGCCATTGCGCCGGCGCCTGCGGACGCAAGGCCTCTCGCGGAGCGGGCCGTTCCGGGTAGAGTGGCGCCGCAGTGCCCCAGCCGATCGCCTGAACGGAGACGTCTCGACCATGCACCTCGCCCGCTTTCCAAGGGTCCGCTTCGCGCACCTGCCGACGCCGCTGGAACCGATGACGAACCTCACCGCTCATCTCGGTGGGCCCAGGCTCTTCATCAAGCGCGACGACTGCACCGGGCTCGCGACCGGCGGCAACAAGACGCGCAAGCTCGAGTTCCTGATCGCGGACGCGCAGGCGAAAGGCGCCGATACCGTGATCACGCACGGCGCCGTGCAGTCCAATCACGTGCGCCAGACCGCGGCCGCCGCACGCCGCTACGGGCTGAGGTGCGAGGCCGTGCTGGAGCGCCGCGTGCCGACCGACGATCCGGCCTATGAGAGCTCGGGCAACGTGCTGCTCGACCGGCTGTTCGGCGCTCGGCTGCGCTTCGTCCCGGCGGGCGCCGATATGGACGGCGCCTGCGGCGAGGTCGCCGAGGAGGTCGAGGCGAGAGGCGCCACGCCGTACCTTATCCCGGGCGGCGGCTCGAACCCGATCGGCGCGCTCGGCTACGTCAACGCGGCCCTCGAGCTGCTCCAGCAGGCGAATGATGCCGG
>CAZXYL010000857.1:0-1725 GCA_964644915.1 uncultured Geminicoccaceae bacterium | reverse complement strand
TCGCGCCATGCCCCGGGTGCACCTTCGGCGCTCGGGGCTCGCGGTGCCTCGACTTTACCTACACAAGGGCCAGCACGCGGCTCGGGCCGCCGGTGGCGCCCTTGATCTTCGGCCCGCCGACCACGAGCGTGGCGCCCGTGGCGGGCAGCTCGCCCAGATTCGCCACCGCCTCGAGCCCCCAGCGGTTCGACGGCAGCCAGGCGTAGTGGGTGCCGAAGTCCTGCGAGCGGCCGTAATCCAGCGAGAGCGTATCGACCGCGATTCCGATCGCATCGCGCTCCCATCAACATCTGCGCCGCCTCGACGTGGAAGCCCGGGAAGTGCATGACCCCGTCCGCATCCGCGTTCCTGAACTCCGGCCCCGTGGCGCGCGCGTCCCAGCCGCTGTTCATGGCGACGCAGGCGCCGGCGGCGATCGGGCCGTGCTCGGCCTCGAACGCCTTCAGGTCATCGGGCGTGAGCTCGGCGTCCGGGTCGTCCTGGGCCTTGGCTCGGATATCGACGATGAGGAGCGGCACGACCAGGCGCTCGATCGGGATCTCGTCTGCCGGCTGCACGCCGTCCCCGAAGTGGATCGGCGCGTCCAGATGCGTGCCGGTGTGCTCGACCAAGTGCCAGCGGTACATGTTGTAGCCGTCCTCGGCGAGCGTCACGAGCGTCTCCAGCTCGAGATTGCTGCCGCCGTCGAAGGTCGGGAAGTCCGGCCCCATGGCGTGGGTCAGGTCGACCACGCGCGAGAAGCTGCGCGGCTCTGCCGCGAGAGCAGGCACCCGCGGCGCCATCATGGTTGCGGCACCGGCCGCGGCCAGCCCGCCGCTCATCATGACCTGGCGCCGGCTCAGCCGCCGCCCGACGGTCTCCAGGCATCCCCGAACGCACATTGTCTTGCTCTCCCTCTTTTCGGTCGGTCGCGCTCAGCATTACGCCAACGCATGGCGCTCGAACAGATGATCCAGCTCGCGGTGGTCGGGCGGGGTCGCATCGATGCGACGGCCGGCGCGGAGCACGATGCGGTCGTGCTGCGGCCGGGAGAGCAGCTCGCTGTAGTGGCGTGCGCGGAAGAGGACGAGATCGGCCGGGGCGCCTGGCCGAGCTCGACGGGCCGATGGAAGGGCTCGGCGGCCACGACGGCGTGTACCGCTGGCGCCCCCTCGCCTGGTGGAGCGAGACCGGCGTGATCGGGGTGCCGCGGGCCGCGAGCGCCGAGAAGGGCGAGAGGCTGCTGGCGGCGGCCGCGAGCGCGCTCGCGCGGGCGCTCACCAACCCGACGCTCTGGACCGACGATCGCCCCGCCTGAGCCGCGGCAAGGTGCGGGACAGGCGGCGGGCGCCCTGCGCCCCCGCTCGCATTGCCGCGTCGCGCCGTGTTCGCTAATGTTCCGGGCCAGGCGCAACTCGGCGCCGGTCGGCGCCGAAGCCGAAGGGAGGCTCAATCCATGCTCACCATGCGCACCGTCGGCGCCGGGCTGACAACGCTCGGCCTCGCGGGAGCGTTGGCGATCGCGCCAGCGAGCACCGCGCACTCCGAGGTCACGCTCGAGTTCGTGGTCTGGAACTACTCGCTCGAGACGATCGAGGACAACATCCGCCAGTTCGAGGAAGAGAATCCGGGCATCCGGGTCAACCTCAGCGACTACACCTGGCCCGACTACCACGACACCATGGTGCTGCGGCTGCGCGGCGGCACGCCGACCCACGTCATCTACGGCGGCCAGGACTGGCTGCC
>CAZXYL010000856.1:0-3897 GCA_964644915.1 uncultured Geminicoccaceae bacterium | reverse complement strand
ATGGAGGGAAACCGCGAGCCCGACCCCCAGTTCCCTGCCGCAGGCCTCGATCTTCGGCACCACGCCCGAGGTCGAGAGCGTGATCTTGCGCCGGGGGAAGGCGAGCCCGTTCGGGTCCATGGCGATGCGCAGGGCCTTGGCGGTCTCCTCGTAATTGAACAGCGGCTCGCCCATGCCCATGACCACGATGTGGCTGAGGCGCCGCTCCATGGGGCTCGGCCACTCGCCGAGCGCGTCGCGCGCGACGAGGATCTGGTTCAGGATCTCGGGCGCGCGCAGATTGCGCACCAGCGGCATGGTGCCGGTATGGCAGAAGCTGCAGGTGAGGCTGCAGCCGACCTGGGTGGAGATGCAGAGCGCGCCGCGATCGGCCTCGGGGATGAAAACCGCCTCCACCTCCTGCCCGTCGGCGAAGCGCAGAAGCCATTTGTGCGTGCCGTCGGCCGAGACCTGCTCGGTCACGATCTCGGGGCGGCGGATCTGCCAGCCGGCCTCGAGACGCTCGCGCAGCCCGGCCGGCAGCGTGGTCATGGCAGCGAAGTCGCGGGCGCCATGGCGGTAGAGCCAGTGCCAGATCTGCCCCGCACGCATCCGCGCCCTGCGCTCGGGCTCGCCCAGCCCGGTCATGACGGCCGCGATCGCGGCCTGGCCCAGGCCGATCAGGCCGGGCCGGCCTCGCCCGATCTCGGGCGGTGGCTGCGCCGCGGACGTCGCCATGCCATCGTGCCCCGACTAGCTCTCCCGCTGCGCGCAGGCCTCGACCATGGCCTCGTAGGCCGCGGTGAAGCCCATCAGGGAGTAGGTGTCGAGCGAAAAGGTGTTCCGGGTCGAGGTCCCCCGAACGGTCATGTCGGTGCCGCCGCGCATGGCGCGGATCAGCGCCTGATCGGCATCCTCGCTCTTGGTCCAGGCGTGCTCACCACGGGTGAACAGCATGAACCTGCGGTTGCGGTCGACCTCGATCTGGACCTCGCTGCCGTCCATGTAGCTGTACCCCGGCTGCACGCTCACCTCGTCGACCACACGCGGCCCGGGCCGCCGGGTGACCAGCACCGCGGGGCTCCCCCGCCGGGTGTAGTTGCCCTCCTGCTTCTTCGGCTCGCTCGCCATGTAGCAGATGGCCTGCTCGCCATCCTCGAACCGGTAGACGTTCCAGTCACGGAAGCTGCCGAGGAACTGCGGGGACTGGGCCGCCGCGCCCCCCGCCATCAGGCCCAGCAGCACGAGACCAAGCAGGGTCGAGACGCTCGAGGTTCTTCCGGTCATCATCTCTTTCTGCGTGAATCACAAGGGGTTGCGCCGTCCGTTATGTCGGGCACCTGAACGGAAATGGCAAGTACCCTCGTGGCGGAGGCCAGCGGCCCGAGGCCTGGTCGCGCCGGCGCAGGGCGCATCGCTTGCTGTTCCACATGCCCTCAGCATAGATCGCCTCCATGGGTCAAGTCTCGCGCGCCACCCCCGACCGTGAACCACAGGGGCGCCTGCACGCGATCGCGGAGCGGCGGGACCGGTGCTCCTTTCCCGACCTTCAACGCCTGCGCGCCCAAGCCTGGGGCCTCGCCATGAACGACGGCTTACCCGGGTGAGCCCCAGATGGGCTTGTCGAGCGGGCGGAGAGCCATAATCTCCCTCCAAGCGGCCTTTCAGGCTTTGCCGCTCGAGCAAGCGGAGATCCTGCGGTTGGCGTTCTTCGAACAAAAATCGCATAGCGTCAGCGCGCAGGAGCAGGCCCTGCCGCTCGGCACGGTCAAGTCGCTCCGCCTCGCCTTCCGCCAGCTGCGCCGAATCCTGGAGTCGGAGCGATGATGGTGCGCCATCCGGTTCCCGACGAGCTGCTGCTAAACTACGCGGTCGGCAGTATGGGGTCCGGCAAGGCGCTGCTCGTGGCGACGCACCTCGCGATGTGCCCGAGCAGCGAGCGACGTTACGCCATGCTGCAGGAGGTGAGCGGCGCGCTGTTGAATTCTCTGCACGGCACGAGGCTCGACCAGATCAGCGCGCACGGCGTGCTCGCGCAGGCCGAAGGCGGCGCCGGCCGGGCGCAGGAGGCGCCGGCGCACAAGCCGCACGGGGCGGTGGCCGCTGATGTCCCCCGGCTGGGCGGCAAGCTGCGCGAGATCCACCTGCCGACCCCGCTCGCCGGGGTCGCCAAGGAGATCGAGGACCCACGCGCCTGGCGCAGGCTGGGCCTCGGCGTGGAGGCGGCGGTGCTGACCTCGGTCTCCACCCGGCACGGCAAGGCCCAGCTCCTGCGTGCCAGGCCCGGCGTGCAGATCGTCCGGCACAGCCACGTCGGGGAAGAGCTCGTGCTCATCCTGCAGGGCGCGTACTGGGATGCCGGCGAGCGCTTCGGCCCGGGCGACGTCGCCGTGAACGATCGCGACAGCACGCACGCACCCACGATCGACGACGCCGAGGACTGCTGGTGCCTGGCGGTGAGCGAAGGCCCGATCCGCTTCGTCGGGCCGTACGGCTGGCTCCTCAACCTGTTCAATCGGTTTTGAGAGCGGCTCAGCTCACGCCATCGACGATCGCGACATTGCCGCGCGCAGACCGGGTCCGCAGCGGCAGGATCTGCTGGTACTCGGGCGAGTCGTAGAAATGGCGCGCGGCTTCCCGGCTCTGGAACTCGATCACGACCAGGCGCGGCAGCGACCAGTCCCCCTCGAGCGCCTCCAGCGAGCCGCCGCGGATCCGGTAGCGCCCGCCGAAGCGATCGACCAGCGGTGCCACCGCTTCGCGATAGCGCTCGAACATCGCGGGGTCGTCGACCTTGAGCTGCGCGACGATGTACGCGGCCATTGTTCCCTCCCTGCGGCTGCGGCTCGCCCGATCACGCCGGGGCGGGCGACCATCCACCCTGCCGCGTGAACGTCGATCGGGCTAGACTGTTTCGCATCCGCAACGAGGGAGCGTCACCGTGATCAAGCGCAGCAAGGAGCTGGTCGCCGCGGCCAACGCCGCCGTGGATACGCTGAGCGTCGAGGAGGCCAAGGAGCTGCTCGGCCGCGACGACGTGGTCTTCGTCGACGTGCGCGAGCGCCAGGAGGTGGAGAAGGGTAAGGTCCCGGGAGCGGTGCATGCGCCGCGCGGGATGCTGGAGTTCCACGCCGACCCCGAGAGCCCGGTCCACAAGCCCGAGCTCGCCTCGGGCAAGCGCCTGGTCCTGTACTGCGGCTCGGGCGGCCGCTCGGCGCTCGCCGCCAAGACGCTCAAGGACATGGGCATCGAGAACGTCGCGAACATGCTGGGCGGCTTCGGCGGCTGGCAGCAGGACGAGGGCCCGATCGAGCGTTGATCGCGCGCGGGTCTTGGTTGCTATTCGCCGACCTGCAGCAGCAGGCCGCGGTCGCGGGCGCTGCGGAACAGGACCAGGAACACCAGGACCGCGATCAGCATCCAGACCAGGTTGAGGGCCACCGCGCCGAGCAGGAGGTCGGTGCGGAACGTGCCGTCGACCAGGACCGCGCGCATGCCTTCGAAGACGTAGGACGAGGGCAGGCCCCAGGCGACCGGCTGCAGCCAGGGCGGCAGGACCGCGATCGGGTAGAACACGCCCGAGAGCGGCTGGAACAGGAAGATCAAGGCCCAGGCTAGGCTCTCGGCGCCCAGCCCCAGGCGCAGCACCAGCGCCGCGATGATCAGCCCCATGGCCCAGGCGAACCAGAGCAGGTTCGCGAAGAAGGCGATCAGCGCCGGGCCCAGCGCCTCGAAGATCGAGAAGTGATGAATCGGGATCGCGAGCAGCGCCGCCCCGCCGGCGCCGATCAGGACGCGTATGAGGCTCATGGTGAAGAGCGAGACGACGAGCTCGTAGGGCCTGAGCGGCGAGACGAAGAGATGCCCCAGATGGCGCGAGTACATCTCCTCCATGAACAGGAGCGAGACGCCGAGCTG
>CAZXYL010000855.1:0-4755 GCA_964644915.1 uncultured Geminicoccaceae bacterium | reverse complement strand
TGATCTCCACGGTCTCCCAGTTCTCGCCCTGGACCGTCACCCCAGGACCGAGCAGGGCCCGCAGCCGCATGCCGCCTGTCCTTCTGGCTCGAGGGTCCAAGCCGCCTTCGGCGCCGCGGCGAAGCTCGCCTCCAGGCGGTGCAGGCGCCCGTTCATGGCCTCGCCCCGGACCAGCCGCTCGCGAAACCACCGCTCGGCCTCCGGCCCCGCGGGCGGCATGCCGAGCAGCGGCCCGATCCGGCTGATGATGCGGCCCACGGTCGGCGCCGCGGTCCAGCCACCCTGGCCCTGGAAATGGGTCGCCTCGTCGCCCTTGGGCCGATCGAGGGTCACGAGCACCAGATAGCGCGGCCGGTCCATCGGGAACGCGCCGACGAAGGAGGCGAGGATGCCGCCGCTGCCGTAACCGCCCGGCCCCGCCCGGTCCGCACTGCCGGTCTTGCCACCGACCAGGTAGCCCGGCACCTTCGCCTGCGTGCCGGTGCCCTCGGCGACCACGAGCCACATCAGCCAGCGCAGCATCGCGCTCGTCTCCGGCCGCACCAGCTGCGCGCGTGCCGGCAGCAGCCCCTCCGCGACCAGATGCGCCCGCGGCCCGGGAGCGCCGCAGAGCAGGCCCGCGAGCGCGTCGCTCACCTGCAGGGGCGAGACCGCGATGCCGTGGCCGTAGGATGCCGTGATCGTGTTGATCGGCCGCCAGGGCTGGGGAATCTGTGGTGTGCCCACCTCGGGCAGCCCGATCGGGTACCGCTCCGTCAGGCCGAAGCGCTCGAAATAGGCGCGCTGCCGCTCGGTGCCGAGCGCATGCGCCATCTTGGCGGCGCCGATGTTGGACGAGAACGCGATCACCTCGGGCACGCTCAGCCAGCGCTTCTTGGCGTGGAAGTCCCGGATGCGGTGCGGGCGCACGACGAACGGCTCGCTCGCGTCCAGCCCGCCCGTGATCTCGACCGCGCCGGCATCGAGCACCATGGCCGCCGTGAACAGCTTCAGCAGGGAGCCGAGCTCGTAGGTGCCCTGGGTGTTCCGGTTGAAGCGCGCCTCCCGCCTGGCGCGCTGGTAGCGGTTCGGGTCGAAGTCCGGCAGGCTCACCATGGCGAGGATCTCGCCGCTGCCGACGTCGAGCACCATGCCGCTGCCGCCCTCGGCCTGGAAGCGGCCGACCGCCGCCCCAAGCTCGCTGCGCACCACCTCCTGCACGCGCAGATCGAGGGTCAGCGCCAGGGGCTCGTCGCGCCGCTCGGGCGCCGTGAGGCGCTCCTCGAAGCCGCGCTCGATCCCGGCGAGCCCCTGGTTCTCGACCCCGACGAAGCCCACCACATGCGCGCCCAGCGCCCGCTGCGGATAGACGCGGTGCTGCTCGGTGCGAAAGCCGATCCCGGGCAGCCCGAGCTGGATGATCGCGCGCTGCTCGGCATCGGTGATGTGCCGCTTGAGCCAGACGAAGCGGCCGGGGCGCCGGAGCCTGGCCTCGAGCACGCGGGCATCCACATCCAGCACCGGTGCGAGGCGGGCCGCCGTCGCTTCGGGGGCGTGGATCTCTGCCGGGTCGGCGAACACCGAGCTCTTGGGATAGTCGGTCGCGAGCAGCACGCCGTTGCGGTCGACGATGTCGGCGCGCCCGCGCGCGACCAGGCCGCCGGCCATCGCCGGCCCGCTGATCACCTGCTCGACCGAGAGCGCGAGATCGATCATGCGCAGGCCGAAGGCGGCCAGCGCCAGGCCGAACAGGCCCGCCACCAGGCGCAGCCGCCGGCGCGCGAGCGCGAGACCTGGATCGACCGCGGGGCTCATTCGCCGCCGCTCATCGCGTGCCGCCCGCTTGGGCCGGGCAGCCGGCCCAGCAGCGGGTACGGCTTGAAGCGCAGCTCGATCTCGCCGCCGGATGGCAGGAGCGCCGGCCAGCTGCGCCGGCCGAGCGTGATTTCGGCGCGCAACGGGATCTCGGCCACGTCGACGATCTGGCCGGGGTGCGCCGGCACGAGGTCGAGATGGGCCCTGGCGAGCCGCGCGAGGCGGCCCGGCTGGCTCAGCATCGCCCACTCGGCGCGCAGCCGGCCGAGCGCGCTGCGCTCGGCGGCCGCGGCCGCGCGCACCTGGCGCAGCTCACCCTCGACCCGCTGCACCTGGTCCTTGAGCGCGTAGAGCCCGCACGCCAGCACGAGCGCCAGCACGAGCCCGGCCATGCCGAAGCGGTGCGAGCTCATGACGGCTCCGGCGTCGCGAGCCGTTCCGCGGCGCGCAGGCGCGCGGAGCGGGCGCGTGGGTTGCGCGCGACCTCGGCCTCGGAGGGCCGCAACGGGCGCTGGAACAGCGGGCGAAAGCGCGCGGGGGCGCCGGCCGGCTCGGGCGGGCGGTGGCGCGAGACGCCGGGTGTGCGGCCGCTGCGCTCGGCCAGGAACTGCTTGACCATGCGGTCCTCGAGCGAATGGAAGCTCACGACCACGAGCCGGCCGCCGGGGGCAAGCAGGCGCTCGGCCGCCTCCAGCGCACGCTGCAGCTCGCCCAGCTCGTCGTTGACGTGGATGCGCAGCGCCTGGAAGGTCCGCGTCGCCGGATCGATGCGGCCGGAAGCGCGCCCCACGACGCCCCCCACCAGCTCCGCGAGCTCGCGCGTGCGCAGGATCGGCGCCCGGCGCCGACGGGCGACGATCGCCCGGGCGATGCGCCGCGCGGCGCGCTCTTCGCCACATTCGTAGATGATGTCGGCGAGCGTCTGCTCGTCGGCCTGGTTGACGATCTCGGCGGCGCTCGGCCCCTGCCCGCTCATGCGCATGTCGAGCGGCCCGTCGACGGCGAAGGAGAAGCCGCGCTCCGGGTCGTCGAGCTGCGCCGAGGAGACGCCCAGATCCAGCACGATGCCGTCGACCTCGTGGACACCGAACCGCCCGAGCAGTCGCTCCATCGCGCCGAACGGGCCGTCGAGCATCGTGAAGTTCGGCCATTCGGCGGCGAGCTCGCGGCCGCGCGCCACGGCCTGGGGATCGCGATCGATGCCGAAGACCCGCCCGGTGCCCGCCTCCAGGATGGCCCGGCTGTAGCCGCCGCCGCCGAAGGTTGCATCGACGTAGGTCCCCCGAGCGCGGATCGCGAGCGCAAAGAGCATCTCCGAGAGCAGCACCGGCACGTGGACGTCCCGCTGCATCGTCGCCCTCGAGATCTCGTTCTTGATCACCGCCGCCACTTCACCCGGCCCCGCCGCCACCTTTTAGCAGTCGCCCTGCGGTCGCGGCGCCGCCCATCTCTGGTTTCGCTCGCGCGTCGTCCCGAACCTTCCGCCGCTTCGACCGCGCGCGTCTGGTCAAAGCGCTCGCCCCGTCCGAGTTCCTCTGCCGCAGTCGCCCTGAATACCGATCTGATGCCGATCGTCTCTTGAGCTGAACTTTGCGCAGCCTGACGCTGTCTTGCCGAACCCAAGTCGCAGGGGCGAGTCCGAGGACATTTCACCCTATAGTTAGGGCGTGGACCGGTCAAGGCCCTTTTCCAAGAAACCGGCGTAAGGCGTTGAAGCGTCGCCTAAAACCTACTGCGTCGAGTCTCGATCGGGGGCGCCCGCGCACCCGGGCTCGACAGACGAAGGCGGCCGGAGACCGGGTTTTGACTGGAGAGCAGTCTTTTGTTCTACTTTTGTTCTTCTACTGCGGCGGGAGCGTGCGCGGTCCGCCGCCCGGGTTCGCCCGTGCGAAGAAGGGCGATCCAGATTCCAGCTACAGAGGGTCTCGACGAGGGGACCTGGGTGGTTATGATCACCCGCGCTTTGCCGTCCGGCTTCGGGCGCGGCGCGCCACGGTTGCTCTGGAACCGGCGGCGCGAGCCGACGTTGTCGCGGCGCCCCGGCGGGGCGTGCTGATGCAGGCCGCAACCAAAAACTGGCCCCGTTGGGCCGCGCGCAGAGGAGGAAGATTGCATGCCGGACATGATCGATGGTGTGGATCAGGAGCGGGCGCCGATCGGCACCGCGGAGTTGCAACCGCTCGCGGTCATCGACGGGACGCCCGATGACGACGTTCTGGTCGGCACGCCCGAGGACGATCTCATCAGGGGCTTCGGCGGCAACGACGACGTCAGGGGCCTTGCCGGCAACGACGAGATTCATGGCGGCGCCGGCAACGACGTCCTGCGCGGCGGGCCGGGCCACGACACGATCTTCGGCGGTCTCGGCGACGACACCATCCGCGGCGGCGACGGCAACGATACCCTCTACGGCGGCGACGGCGACGACCTGATCCAGGGTCTGGCCGGCAACGACGTCATCGTCGGGGGCGAGGGCAACGACGAGCTGCGCGGCGGTGGCGGCGACGACGTGATCCGGGGCGGGCCCGGCAACGATCAGATCTTCGGCGGCGGCGGCGACGACGAGCTGTTCGGCGGCGCGGGCAACGACGTCATCGAGGGCCGCGAGGGTAACGACCTGATCGTCGGCGGCGACGGCGCCGACCAGCTCTTCGGCGGGCCCGGCAACGACGTGATCCGTGGCGGCCCCGGCAACGACCTGCTGGTCGGTGGCCAGGGCGACGACGAGCTCCGGGGCAACCAGGGCGACGACATTCTCGACGGCAAGCGGGGGGCCGACACCATGTGGGGCGGCGGCGGCGCCGACATCTTCCGCTTCACGGTGTTCGACCAGGTGTTCAACCGGATCGAGGACTTCGATCCCGACCAGGGGGACCGGCTCGACATCCGGGAGATCGTGACCTTCCAGGAGGGCGACGACATCGACGACTTCGTGCTGCTCGAGCAGTTCCCCGAGGGCAC
>CAZXYL010000854.1:0-5709 GCA_964644915.1 uncultured Geminicoccaceae bacterium | reverse complement strand
CCGCCGCGGCCGACGAAGTGCAGATGCCACCACATGCGCTCCCAGAGCGCCTCGATGCGCGTGGCATCGGCCCCATCGAGGAGCTGGCGCAGGTCCCGGTCGATCAGCGCATGAATCGCCGCACCGCCGGCGCCCACCGTGTAGGTATAGCCGAGACCCTCTGCACCCTCGCGGTCACGCAGGCGCACCGTCACCAGCTCGAAATGCGTGATCTCGCCGTGCGTCGAGTCCGATAGCGTGACCGGCAGCGGGATCCGGAAGTGATCCGCCCGCATCTGTTGCAGCTGCATGGTGACCATGTCTTCGCTTCCCCTCCGTCGTAACTGCCGCGCCCTTCTTGACACAGGGTGCCCCGGCCACAAAGTACGGTGCCGCATGTTCAGGACTTGTACCCGGATGCATTGTGCGTCAGGGTTTCCGAGTCTGATTGCAGCGCATCCGTCGCAGGCCGGCACCGTCATCGCTCGCCTCGCGTGCCCGGGCGATCTCCGTTCGCCCGCGGAAGCGCAATGCAACGGAGCGAGGGAGTTGATGAAGGCGAGCGCGCTGCCCGTGCAGGATGCCGCTGTCGCGCACGGCATCGAGAAGGCGCCGACCGGCATCGACGGGCTGGACGAGCTCACGCTCGGTGGCCTGCCCGCCGGGCGTCCCACCCTGATCTGCGGCGGTCCGGGGTGCGGCAAGACGCTGCTCGCGGCCACCTTCCTCGTCAAGGGGGCGGTCGAGCACGACGAGCCGGGCGTCTTCATGGCGTTCGAGGAGAACGTCGCAGATCTGGTCAAGAATGTCGCCTCGCTCGGCTACGATCTGGAGCGGCTGGTCGCGCAGAAGAGGATCGCGATCGACCACGTCCGGATCGAGCGTTCCGAGATCGAGGAGACCGGCGAGTACGACCTCGAAGGGCTGTTCATCCGTCTCGGCTACGCCATCGACAGCCTGGGCGCCCGGCGCGTCGTGCTCGACACCATCGAGACCCTGTTCAGCGGGCTGTCCAATGCCGCGGTGCTGCGCTCGGAGCTGCGGCGCCTCTTCTTCTGGCTCAAGGAGAAGGGCGTCACCGCCGTGATCACCGGCGAGCGCGGCGACGGGCAGCTGACGCGCCACGGTCTCGAGGAGTACGTCTCCGACTGCGTGATCCTCCTCGATCATCGGGTGCACGATCAGATCTCGACCCGCAGGCTGCGGGTGGTGAAGTATCGTGGCTCTTCCCACGGCACCAACGAGTACCCGTTCTTGATCGACGATCACGGCATCACCGTGATGCCCGTGACCTCGACCGGGCTCGACCACGCGGTCACCGACGAGCGGGTGCCGAGCGGCATTGCGGCCCTCGACGAGATGCTCGGCGGGCGCGGCTATTATCGCGGCAGCAGCGTCCTGGTCTCCGGTACGGCCGGTGCCGGCAAGTCCAGCTCGGCGGCGCACTTCGCCGATGCGACCTGCCGCCAGGGCGAGCGCTGTCTCTACTTCGCCTTCGAGGAATCCCCGGCGCAGATCGTGCGCAACATGCGCTCGATCGGGATCGACCTCGAGCAGTGGGTGCAACGCGGGCTGCTGCGCTTCAGCGCCCATCGGCCGAGCCTGTTCGGCCTCGAGATGCATCTCGCGCGCATGCATCGGGAGGTGGTCGAGTTCGCGCCCCAGGCGGTGATCGTGGATCCGATCTCGAGCCTGATGTCGACCGGCGGCGAGGGTCAAGTGCAGGGTATGCTGTTGCGCCTGATCGACCATCTGAAAGCGGACGCCGTGACCGCGCTGTTCACCAGCCTGACCCACGGCAACGTCGAGCTGGCGATGACCGATGCCGCCGTGTCCTCGCTCATGGACACCTGGCTGCTCCTGCTGAACCGCGAGGGCTCGGGCGAGTTCAACCGGCAGCTCTACCTTCTCAAGTCGCGCGGCATGGCGCATTCCAACCAGCTCCGGGAGTTCGCCCTGACGGACCGGGGCGTGGAGCTGCGGCCGGCCTATATCGGCCCCGAGGGTGTGCTCACGGGCTCGGCACGCGTTGCGCAGGAGGCGCGTGAGCAGGCCGCCGCCGTGGCCCAGGCGCAGGAGGTCGAGCGCAAGTCGCGTGCGCTCGCCCGCCGCCGGCGACAGCTGGAGCGGCAGATCGATGATCTGCGCGCGGAGCTCGAATCTGAAGAACACGAGATCGCCTTGCTCAAGGAGGACGCGCGCCTGCGCAAGGCCCGGCTGCAGGCCAACCGGCTGGACATGGCGCGTAGCCGCAAAGCGCACAGCAGTTAGCGGGTAAGGGAGCACGATCATGATCGTCCAGAACGATACCGCCGGTGATGTCGGGGAGCGCTCGGTGCTCGAGCTCCGTCTCTACATCGCCGGACAGACCCGCAAGTCGGTCGCGGCGCTCGCCAACCTGCGCCGGCTGTGCGACGAGCATCTCTCCGGCGAGTACCGCATCGAGATCATCGACCTGATGGAGAACCCGGAGCAGGCGCAGCGGGATCAGATCCTGGCGATCCCCACGCTGGTGCGCCGGCTGCCGCCGCCGCTGAAGCGGATCATCGGGGATCTGTCCAATTCGGAGCGCGTGCTGGTGGGGCTCGACGTCCGGGCCGCGCCGCTGGGGAGATCCTGATCATGGCGCCGGAAGACACCGCCGCCGGTGAGGCGGAGTGGTTCGTGCTGCGGCTCTACGTGACCGGGACCACCGCGCGCTCGCTACGTGCGATCGAGAACCTCCGGTGGCTGTGCGACGAGTACCTCGCGGACCGGTACGATCTCGAGATCGTGGACGTCTATCAGCAGCCCGAGGCGGCGGCGCGTGAGCAGCTGGTCGCGGCACCGACACTGGTGAAGAGGCTGCCCCTGCCGCTGCGCCGGCTGGTCGGGGATCTCTCCGACCGCGAGCGCGTGCTGGTCGGGCTGGATCTCGCTCGCGCGGCCTGAGGACAACGGTGAACGAGTTTTCGCAACCTGGTCCAGAGGTGGACGAGCTGCGCGCCCGCCTGGCCGAAGCGGAGGAGACGCTCCGCGCGATCCGCGCCGGCGAGGTCGATGCCCTGGTGGTCGACGGGCCCGAGGGCGCGCGCATCTATACCCTCAAGGGTGCCGACGAGCCGTACCGCATTCTGGTGGAGCGCATGCAGGAGGGTGCGGTCACCCTCAACGATGCCGGGGTGGTTCTGTTCTGCAACAAGAGCTTCGCAAGCCTGCTCGGCGCGCCGATCGAGCAGGTGATCGGCACCTCGCTCGCTGACTTCGTGGTGGAGGACGAGCCGACCCTAACCGCCGCCCTGCACGAAGCCCGCTCGGGCAGCGTCCGCCGCGAGTTCACGCTCCGGCGTGCCGATGGCGCCACCGTCCCGGCGCTGCTCTCGTTCGGTCCGCTGCCCATCGAAAACGGCGTGCTCGTGATCTCCATGATCGCGAGCGATCTGACGGAGCAGAAGCGGGGCGACGAGCTGCTCGCAGCCGAGCGCTTCCTCCGCTCCATCCTGGAGCAGGCGACCGAGCCGATCCTCGTCTGCGACGCCAAGGGCGTGGTGACCCACGCCAACCGCGCGGCGGTCGGGCTCAGCGGTCGCGATCCGGTCGGCCGTCTCTTCGCTCGGGCGGTGCCGCTCCGGGTGACCGAGCAGGATCGGCTCCAGAGCCGGCCGACTTCGTTGGTGCGGCACTTGAACGAGGCGCTCGCCGGCAAGAGCGCGTCCGGGGTCGAGGTCGGGGCGGAGGCGGGCGGCGGTGACCAGCGACATTACCTGTTGAGCGCGGGGCCGCTCCACGACGCGCGCGAGCAGGTCATCGGCTGCGTCGTGATGCTGACCGACATCACCGAGCGCAAGCGGTTCGAGCGCCATCAGCACGTGCTGCTCGCGGAGCTCAGCCACCGGGTGAAGAACACGCTCGCGAGCGTGCGCTCGATCGCGGGGCAGACCCTGCGCAACGTGTCCTCGATCCAGGAGTTCGAGCCGGCCTTCGACGGTCGCCTCAAAGCGCTGGCGCTCGGGCACGGCGTTCTGACGAGGGCAGAGTGGGGGGATGCCGACCTGCAGGATCTGCTCCACCAGATCCTCGCCCCCTTCCGCGCGGTACGAGCTGAGGACGTCGTCCTCACCGGCCCGCGGGCGCGGCTGCCGGCCAGGCAGGTGGTCGTGATGAGCCTGATGCTGCACGAGCTCGCGACCAACGCGGCCAAGTACGGCGCGCTGTCGGCGGCGGGCGGTCGGCTGTCGGTCGAATGGACCGTGGATCGCCGGCCCCATCACCTGCTCCGGCTGCGCTGGACGGAAACCGGCGGCCCGCCGGTGCGGCCGCCGCGCCGCAGGGGTTTCGGCACGGCGCTGATCGAGCGCAGCATCGCCCACGAGCTGGACGGCAGCGCGAACTTCGATTACCGGCCCGAAGGTCTGGTCTGCGAGCTCACCTTCCCGCTGGAGGCCGCAATGGACGATCTCCTGCGCGAGGCCGAGAGCTCGGCCGAGCAGCTCAGGTCGGACTTCGAGAGCCGAACGCTCTCCTGACCGCCCGCGCGAGCTCCTCCCGACGGTGCGGCGCGCGATCTCGGCGATGAACTCGGCCTCGGGGATGGTCGAGTGGCGAAAGCGCCGATAGGTCGAGGGGTTCTCGATCAGGATGCGCCGCTTGAGGGTGTCTTGCGTCTCTTTGACGTGCGCGCAGACGACGGCCAGCGTCTCCTCGGTGCATGAGGTCGTTGAGATGGGTGCCGCCGCTCACGCACCAGGCGAGATGCTCCGAGACCAGCGCCGGTTGGAAAGCGATCGATCACCGCCTTCTGTCGAGCGATGTGGCCGCGATCCAGGCCGTCGGCGCTGCCGAGCGCGAGCCCGACGCCGTCGGGTAGTCGCGGGGGATACCCTCCAGCGCGCACACCGCCGGGCCGCTGCCCATATAGTTCTCGGCGTGGACCTCGAACCAAGCCGCCAAGGGACGGCCGTCCATGACCTCCGCGATGTGCCGCGAGCGCAGGCCCACACCGGCGCCGGCCGGATATCTGGTCGTGGGTTCGAAAGGCTCGGTCATGACACCCGCCCCTTGGCTGCCGGTCGCGCGGGTCAGGCCTGCTTGGGCTCCAGCGAGGCGCCCACGATGCGCTCGCAGGTCCCGGCCGGGACGTAGACCCAGGCGTCGCCCTGCATGTCGCGGCGCGAGGTGCCGGCGCAGGACGAGTTCGCGGTCTGACAGCCGTTCTTGCCGGCCTTGACGATGCCGTAGCACTTCTCGGCCCGGAGATCGGGCACGGGCCCCGGGCCGGCCTGGCGTTGGCGATCGCAGGCAGCGCCAGCGCCGCCGCCAGGGCCGAGCCGACGAGGAAGGAGGTCTTCATGGCAGGTGTCCCTCCCTGAGCTGCTGCGGAAATGCCGTCTGGTTATGGTTTCGATTAGGATGCGTCGCGCAGATCGCTGCGAGCCGCTGGTGCGTTGACATCCGGCGGTGGTGACGGCGGAGGGCATGATCCAGGTTACGGACACCGTCGCGATCGACGAGCGCGAGCTCGAGGAGAGCTTCGTGCGCGCCGCCGGCCCGGGCGGGCAGAACGTCAACAAGGTGGCGACGGCGGTGCAGCTCCGCTTCGACGTCCGGCGCTCGCCGTCGCTGCCCGAGGAGGTGCGCTCACGCCTGGAGCAGCTGGCCGGGCGCCGGCTGACGCAGGAGGGCGTGCTGGTCATCACCGCCCGGCGCCATCGCAGCCAGGAGCGCAACCGTCAGGACGCGCTCGAGCGCCTG
>CAZXYL010000853.1:0-2423 GCA_964644915.1 uncultured Geminicoccaceae bacterium | reverse complement strand
CGTGGCCGAGATGGTGCGCGACATGCGCCATCAGGTGATCGACGACATGGTCGCGCAGTGCATCCCCGAGAAGGCCTATCCCGAGGACTGGGACATCGAGACCCTGGGCAAGGAGTGCCGCCGGCTCCTCGCCCTCGACCTCCCGGTCGAGGACTGGGCCAAGGAGGAGGGGATCGCGGACGCCGAGATCAAGGAGCGCATCCTCGAGGAATCGGACCGCAGGATCGCGCAGAAGACCGTCACCTACGGTCCCGAGATGATGCGCATGGCGGAGAAGAGCCTGCTGCTGCAGATCCTGGATCATTTGTGGAAGGACCACTTGCATCAGCTCGATCATCTGCGCCAGGGGATCCATCTGCGCGGCTACGGCCAGCGCGACCCGCTCAACGAGTACAAGCGCGAGGCGTTCGCCTTGTTCGAGGCGATGCTCACCAACCTGCGCCAGACCGTGACCCAGGTGCTGAGCCATCTCGAGATCCGGATGCAGCCGCAGCAGGTGGCGCAGGCCGAGGCCGAGGCGGAGCCGCTCGCGGCGACGGGCACGGACAACCCGCGCCCGATCCGGGCCTCGCATCCGGCGCCGCCCTCCGGCGCCCGGCCGGCGGTCGCGGCCGCGGCCGGTGCGAGCACGCCGCTTTCGAGCGCGGCGGCCGAGGGTTGGGGCAAGGTGCCGCGCAATGCCGCCTGCCCCTGCGGTTCGGGCAAGAAGTACAAGCACTGCCACGGCCGGCTGCACTGAACTTCGTCCGGGGCCTCCCGAAGCGCGGGGCGGCCTCGATCTGCAGCCTGAGCCCCGCGGGCCTGGATTCGGGCCGCTACTGGTCGCGGCGGCTCATGGGCGTCATATACATGCCGTGATTGCTCGCTTGCGTTGCATAGCCGGGGACTTGGATCGCGGAACGCGGCGGGCGGGTCGGCTCGGTCTGGCGTGCCTGTGCCTGGTTCTGGCCGCGCTGCCGCTGGGTGCCCAGGACGAGGTCGAGGAAGCCGCGCGCAGCGTGGTCGCGGTCCTCGACATCGACGGCCCGATCGGCCCCGCGACCGCCGATTACGTCGCGCGCGGCATGTCCCGCGCGCTCGATCAGGGCGCGGAGGTGATCATCCTGCGCATCGACACGCCGGGCGGTCTCGCCGATTCCATGCGCTCGATCATCAGGGACATCCTGGCCTCGCCCGTACCGGTGGTGGGCTACGTCGCCCCCCGGGGCGCGCATGCGGCGAGCGCCGGCACCTATATCCTCTACGCCACGCACATCGCGGCGATGGCGCCCGGCACCAATCTGGGCGCCGCGACCCCGGTCCAGATCGGCGGTGGCGGCTTCCCGGGCAGCCCGCAGCCGCAGGACGAGCCCGCCGAGGACGAAGCGGCCGAGGAGGAGGGCGAGGAGGCGCCCGGGCGGCCCGCGCCGACCGCCGGCATGGAGGAGAAGGTCGTCAACGACGCGGTCGCCTACATCCGCTCGCTGGCGCAGCTGCGCGGGCGCAACGCCGAGTGGGCGGAACGCGCGGTGCGCGAGGCGGCGACGCTCTCGGCGATGGATGCCCTCGAGGAGGGCGTGATCGATCTCATGGCGGACGATCTCGAGGAGCTGCTCGAGCAGCTCGACGGCCGCACGGTCCCGATCCACCGCGCCGAGATCACGCTGGCCACCGTCGATGCCGAGATCATCCGCATCGAGCCCGACTGGCGCACCGAGATCCTCTCGATCATCACCAACCCGAACGTCGCCTATATCCTGATGCTGATCGGGATCTACGGCATCATCTTCGAGTTCTACAGCCCGGGCCTCGTCTTTCCGGGCGTGGTCGGCGTCATCAGCCTGCTGCTGGCGCTCTACGCCTTCCAGGTGCTGCCCGTGAACTATGCCGGCCTCGCCCTGATCGCGGTCGGCATCGCGATGATGGTCGCCGAGCTGCTGATGCCGAGCTTCGGCGCGCTCGGCGTCGGCGGGGTCATCGCGTTCGTCGTCGGCTCGATCATGCTCATGGATACCGAGGTGCCGGGCTTCGGCATCAGCTGGGAGGTGATCGGTGCGGTCGCGCTCACCGCGTCCCTGCTCCTCATGCTGCTGATGAGCATGGTGGCCCGCAGTTATCGACGTGCCGTGGTGACCGGCCAGGAGCAGATGGTGGGCAGCACCGCCGTGGTGCTCGACTGGCAGGGCGATCGCGGCCGGGTGCGCGTCCACGGCGAGGCCTGGAACGCGCGCGGCCCATCCGGCTTGACTCCGGGCCAGGAGGTCACGATTACGGCGATCGAGGGGCTGCACCTCGAGGTCGCCCCCAAAGCCGAATCTCGGGACCGCACCGCTAGCTGAACGAGGACCGACCCATGCCAACCGTGCTCGACAACACGCTCATCCTGATCCCGATCGTCCTGATCGTCCTGCTCCTGTTGTCGGCGATCAGGGTCCTGCGGGAGT
>CAZXYL010000852.1:0-4253 GCA_964644915.1 uncultured Geminicoccaceae bacterium | reverse complement strand
TCGGCCCGGCGCAGCGCGCCGGCGAGCGCCTCGAAGTACGCCGCGCCGTCGATGAGGAACGCGACCCGGCGGGCGGGAACGATGCGCCAGCAGTTGCGTCCTGGTTCTAGAACTCGAAAGCTCGGAGGCGCCATCTGTTCGGTCACTCTCTCGGCCTGTCGCTCGGCGCGGCAAAGGCCGAGCCGACGTCGCGTACACTTCATCCCGCCTGGACGAACGATCGGACCCGCTGCGTTCCATGAGCCTGCGTCTGAACAAGAAATACGTCTACCCGGTGGTGGCGGTCGCGGCGCTGGCACTCGCGGCCTTCCTGATCCAGCGCGCGCTCCGGGAATACGAGCTCGACGAGATCATGGCCTCGCTCCAGCTGATCTCGGCGGAGCAGCTGCTCGCGGGCGCTCTGTTCGCCGCCGGCAGCTATCTGGCGCTGACCGGGTTCGACACGCTGGCCGTGCGCTACACCGGCGGGCGCCTGCCGTATCGCAAGATCGCCTTCGTGTCCTTCACCAGCCTCTCGATCGGCCACACGCTGGGGTTCGCTGCGTTCAGCACGGGCGCCATTCGCTTTCGCATGTACACGGCCTGGGGCCTCACGCCGGGCGACGTCGCCCGGATCATCCTGTTCTGCGGCGTCACGGTCGGGCTCGGGCTCGCCACGCTGGCCGGCATCGGCGCGCTCGGGCAGCCCCGGATCGCGATCGAGGCGCTGCGGCTGCCCCCGGCCATGGTCACCGCGATCGGCGTGCTCCTGCTCGCGGCGGTCGCCGCCTATGTGCTCGCGGCGGCGCTGATCCGGCGGGAGATCGTGCTCTGGCGCTTCCGCCTGCCACTGCCGCCGGTCAAGCTCGCGATCGGCCAGGTGGTGATCGGCACGATCAACTTCCTGTGTGTGGCCGCCGTTCTGCATCAGATGCTGCTCGCATCGACCGACATCGGCTTCTTCTCCGTCGCCGCGATTTACGCGCTCGCGCTGACCGCGGCGCTGATCACCCATGTGCCGGGCGGGCTCGGCGTGATCGAGGCCGTGGTGCTCTCGATCATCCCGCAAGCCGAGGTCGTGGGCGCGCTGGTCGCATTTCGCGTGATCTACTTCCTCGTGCCGTTCTTCATCGGCGTGACGCTGTTCGGCCTGTTCGAGCTGTCGCGGCGGATGGGTCGCACCGGCGCGCGGGCGCAGGTCGGCGACGCGCCGCGCTAGCGTGTCGCCCGGCGATTCCGGCGCTTGCCAAATCGGGCGCTTGCGGTCAGGTTCGCCGCGCCATGTGGGCGCACTCATCTCGCCATGCCGCTTCCTGATGCCGCCAGCCTGAAGCTCGCGGTGCCCGTGCCGGCGCCCGAGATGCTCTCCGGGCTGATCGAACGGGTGGTCTTCCATAATCACGAGACTGGATTTTGCGTGCTTCGCGTCAAGCTGCCGGACCAGCGCGAGCCGGTCACGGTGGTGGGCGAGGGGGTGCGCGTGGCCCCTGGCGAGGTCGTGCGCGCGCAGGGCCACTGGCAGACGAACCCGAGTTTCGGGCTTCAGTTCCGCGCCCGGAGCCTCGATCTCCTGCCGCCGAGCACGATCGACGGCATAGAAGCCTACCTCGGCTCGGGCCTGATCAAGGGCATCGGCCGCTCGCTCGCCAAGAAGCTGACCCAGGCGTTCGGGGCCGCCGTGTTCGAGGTCATCGAGCGGACCCCGGAGCGGCTGTTCGAGGTCCCGGGCATCGGGCGCGGGCTCGCCAAGCGCATCGTCGAGGCCTGGGAGCAGCAGCGCGCGGTGCGCGACATCATGCTCTTCCTGCACTCGCACGGCCTCAGCCCCCTGCGCGCCGGCCGCATCTTCGACGCCTACGGCCAGAAAGCGATCCAGGTGGTGACCGGCAACCCGTACCGGCTCGCCGAGGAGATCCGTGGCATCGGCTTTGCGTCGGCGGACGAGCTGGCGCAGCGTCTGGGCTTGCCGACCGAATCCCCGTTTCGTCTCCGCGCCGGGCTCGCGCACGTGCTCGGCGAGGCCCAGGGCCAGGGCCATTGCGCGCTGCCCCGCACAGAACTGACCCTGCGCACCGCGAGCATGCTCGCGGTTGATCCGGCGGCGCTCGAGCCGGTGCTCGGGCGCGAGCTCGAGGAAGGCGGCCTGGTGGCGGACGAGATCGAGGGCGAGCCCTGCATCTTCCTGCCCTACCTCTACCGTGCCGAGCACGAGATCGCCGAGCGGCTGGAGGCACTCGCCTCCGGCAGGCCCGCCTGGACCGTGGACCAGCCCGAGCGCGCCGTGGCGCTGGCGGAGAAGAAGCTGGGGCTCGCGCTCGCGGACGGTCAGCGCCAGGCCCTTGAGCTGGCACTCGGCAGCCGGCTCCTGGTCATCACCGGCGGGCCCGGCACCGGCAAGACCACGCTGGTGCGCGCGATCCTGCACGCGATCACGGCCGCGGGCGCCGACGTCCTGCTCGCGGCGCCCACCGGGCGCGCGGCCAAGCGCCTCGCCGAGAGCACCGGCCACGACGCCAGGACCCTGCACCGCCTGCTCGAGGCGGACCCCGGGCGCGGCTTCCGCCGGGGTGCAGGCCGGCCCCTGCTGTGCGACCTGCTGGTCGTGGACGAGGTCTCGATGGTCGACGTGCCGCTCATGGCGGCGCTGCTTGCGGCGCTGCCGCCGGATGCGGCGCTGTTCCTGATCGGCGACGTCGACCAGCTGCCCTCGATCGGCCCGGGTCAGGTGCTGGCAGACCTGATCGCCTCGGGGCGTCTGCCCGTGGTGCGCCTCGATCGGATCTTCCGCCAAGCCGCCGAGAGCCGGATCGTCCTGAACGCGCACCGCATCAACCACGGTCAGATGCCGGATCTCGAGCGCGCGGGCGACGCGCTGACCGACTTCTACGCCATCCGGGCCAGGGATGCGGAGGACGGCGCCAGGACCCTGCTCGAGCTGGTGACCGAGCGAATCCCGGCCCGGTTCGGGGCCGATCCGATCGCCGATGTCCAGGTGCTCTGTCCGACCAACCGCGGCCACCTCGGCGCGCGCGTCCTGAACGAGATGCTCCAGGCCGCCCTCAACGGGCACGCGCCGGATCGGATCGAGCGCCAGGGCACGACCTTCGCGCTCGGCGACAAGGTCATGCAGCTCGAGAACGACTACGAGCGCGAGGTCTACAACGGCGATCTCGGCCGCGTCGTCGGGATCGACCGCGAGCAGGCCACGCTCTCGGTCGAGATCGACGGGCGCGTCCTCACCTATGCGTTTGCCGAACTCGACCGCCTGACGCCCGCCTACGCCATCACTGTGCACAAGGCACAGGGATCGGAGTACCCGGTCGTGGTGTTACCGCTGGTCCGGCAGCACGGCCGCATGCTCCGGCGCAACCTGGTCTATACCGCGATCACGCGCGCCAGGCGGCTGGTGGTCCTGGTGGCCGAGAGCGGCGCGCTCGAGCTCGCCGTCGCCGGGCGGCCGGAGCCGCGGCGCTGGTCGATGCTGCGGGCACTTCTGGCCGCCCCCGCGCTCGAAACCGAACGAGAGGCCCTGCCATGAGCGACCCTGAGCTCCAACTGCGCGCCTTGGCCGCCCCCGCCGTGGTGCGCGAGGCGGGCCGCCTCGCCCGTCGTTACTTCGAAGGGCGCGGGGAGCTCGTGGTCGAGCACAAGGGCATGCAGGATCTGGTGAGCATCGCCGATCGCGCGGTCGAGGACCTGATCCGCGAGCGCCTGGGGTCCGTCTTCCCGGGCGACGGCTTCATCGGCGAGGAGGGCGGCGCGCAGGGGCCTGCCGACGCCGCCGGCCATTGGGTGATCGACCCGATCGACGGCACCGCGAACTTCCTTCACGGCGTGCCGTACTGGTCGGTGGTGCTCGCCTATGTACGCGGCCGGACCACCGAGATCGGCGTCACCTACGATCCGGTGCACGACGACCTCTACGTGGCGCGCCGCGGCCACGGCGCCGTGCGCAACGGCCAGCCGATCCGGGTCTCGGGCGCCACCGACCCCCAGCGCGCCGTGATCGGCCATACCTTCTGCTTCAAGATGGAGGTGCAGCCCTATCTGCGCACGCTCGGCGCTCTGCTCGAGGCAGGCGCGGATCATCGCCGCCTTGGCTCGACCGCGCGCATGATGTGCCACGTCGCGGACGGGCGTCTGGATGGCTGCGTCTCGCTCCGCTGCAACGCCTGGGACGTGATCGCGGGCCTGCTCACCGCGCGCGAGGCGGGCGGCATCGCCCGGGACTTCCTGGCCGATGCCGACATCACGGAGCCGAACTCTGTTTTCGC